>JBBIVA010000035.1:0-28928 GCA_037439945.1 Marinilabiliaceae bacterium | reverse complement strand
GAAAATGGTATTTTGCTTGTTAAAAAAACAGGGGATTTTCACGTTTGACTAATTATAAAAATACCGGAGCCCAATAAAATAAGTTCTACCTGGGTTAAAGGTTGCAAAGGTTACTTTATCTGAGTAATCAAAAATATTATCAATACCGGCCGTAATTGTAAGTTGTTTAAAGGGTTTGACCGAAAATATTACTTTCCATAAAATAAAATCATCAAGCCAGGCATTGGTTTCTTTTCCAGTATTTTCATCAAGTATTGTGCGGTATATATCGCCATAATAGCTGCCAAGTAACGATATTTTTGGAGTTATTTTTTCGTTAAAATTATAGCTTAGGTTAACACGTCCGCTATGGTTACGGCTTCCTATAAGCTGACGATCCTGACTTTCATTTGTTGCCCTGTAATAACTATATCCCCCATTTATAACCAGGTTGTTTATAGGATGCAAGTTCATTAAAATGTCAATTCCGTAAACTTTAACTTCATCAACGTTTTGGTATTTGTAATTTAAGCCGGGAGCAAGGGGATTAAAGGGCAATTCTACCTCAGTTATCATTTTATCAATATTATTGCGGTAAAAATTTATGGAGAAGTTTATTCTTTCGAGACTTACCTCCGCCGAAACCGATTGATATTGACTTTCCTCGGGTTTCAGGTTCTCGTTTCCTGATAGTGTAATCGGAAAACCTGACGGGATACGGTACTCCATATACCTTTCCTTTAAACTTGGAGTTTTAAAACCGGTAGCCAAATTCCCCCTTAAAGTCAGCCAATTATATTTAGCCATAGCTGAAAGTTGCCATGTAGTATGGTTTTCAAATTCAGTATTATAATTGTACCTTAAACCTCCTGTTAATGATAGCCAACCGGTAAATTTGGCATCATCCTGGATGTAAAAAACCCTGTCGGTATTTGTTTTGCCAACAATTGAATTCCTCGGAGAAACCAATGATTCCTTTATTTGCTCTGTACCAACAGTTATGTTGTTGGTTTTATTTAATATAACATTACCAATAATCCGTGCATTTTGATATTTGTTGTAGTATTGCAAATCTCTGTTAAACCCATCTTTTTCATAGGTTTTATAATTGTCTTCGTGCCAGGTTGCTTCAATGTTACCAACATTCTTAAAATAGTATTTGGTCCTTAAGGAATAATCAAAATTGCTATGTACCTTATCATTACGCATAGGTAATGTTTGATCCATATAGTTATTAAAAACCGACCCTTTTGCTTCAATTTCTATGTTAACCTGTGGAGCCCATAAAAATTTTTGATTAAAATGGTTTGAAGTGGTACGTTCAACAGTACTTCCATCCGAAATAATTTTATTAAGGTCATAACCATCAGTATGGGAAAACCTGTAGGCTGATGTGGTTGTTAAATTATTATTTATAACCCCAACACCAGCATCAATTAACGATGTATTAAAATTTGAATACCTGGTTGAAATATCAGTAACCAATGGTTTAACCTGTGGTTTTGAAATAATGTTTATTACACCAGCCATTGCATTGGACCCGTAAAGTACCGATGATGCGCCCCTTAATATTTCAATCCTGTCGGCGCCCAACGTTGATAACCGGTTATAATCAATATTTCCGTTTGTCTCCCCGGCAATTTTGTTCCCATCTTTTAAAAACACAACATAATTACCAGGTAAACCCATCATTTGTATCGATGATCCGTAGGAGCCAGATGTGAATTCAACCCCGGCCACGTTTCGCTCAATTGCAGTTTCAATTGTCGGTACATCAAAGTCTGATAAAGCAGATGATGAAATAACCTGTGTTACTACGGGAGTTTCTTTTAAGGGTTTTGGACTACGGGTTCCTGTAACAACTACCTGGTTTATATCAAAAACTGTAGGGTGCATGATAACCTCAATGGTGCCTCCAAATGGTATTGTTAGTTCAATATCACATGTTGAATAGCCTGAGTATGATACCAATAATTTATATTTACCGGTTGAAAGATTATTGAAAACAAAGTATCCCAAGTTGTTGGTTGCGGTGCCCAACGTAGTTCCTACTACCATAACATGAGCTCCAATAAGTGGTAAGCCGCTGTTATTATCAATTACTGTACCTGCCAAACTATTGTTTTGGGCGTTTGTAATATTAGAAAGAAATAGTGTGACAGATATTATTATATTTTTTATCATAATATTATATAATATTTTGTTAAGTAGTTTAAGGTTAATGATACCATATTAATTGGATCATAATCCAATTATATTTTATACCCTATAGTTTGTATAATAACTATAGCAACTATGGTAAACGATGATTTACAGTGCTTTACGCACTATAGTCCTGATTGGTTTATAACCAGAAAAAAATGGGAAAGCCTGAAAAAAAAATAGCAGAAAATATAGCCGGTGGTGCCCTGTGAGGGCCATTACAGAAATGATAAAAAACCGGAATTCTTAACCCGATTGTTTCAATGCCCGTTGATGATGGAGCAAGGTTGGGAGTTTTTTTTACTTCAACATCTTTTGCCCTGCTAATATTGGTTATATCGGATTTCTCAGTTCTTTCCCAAGCTATTGGTCTTTCAACAGAAGTTTTTTGAACAACCTTGATTGTTTTTTTCGTTCCACTATCAAAATAACATAACAGTGAAACAAATAAAACCAAAAGATATGGCAAGAAATTAGCGGATAACCCCCAAAGAAACATTTTAGATTAATTGATTTTATACAAAGTTAACTCATTGTTGAAAAAATGAAAAAGATATCAGTTAATTTAAATTATTGAATTATCATTTATTATCATTGATGTCCGGTTAAAATTTAACCCAAATTTGTCTTTAGACATTTTTTCTAATGACCGTCATTAGAAATTAATAGTCTTAAGTTATTAATTACATGCCTTCTATTTTGACAAATCGCTAAAGAAAAACTAAAAATTTGTAATCAGAAATGCTTACAAATTAAGTTTTTCTAAAGCAGCCTGTACCGACTATTCGGTAGGGTTAATCCCGGCTAAGTCATTAGTTCATTGCCTTTCTAATGACTAATCCGGGTTTAATACAAAACTAAAAAGTCTTTATTCATGAAGCTTCAGAGGGTTTCTGGTTTTCTGGGGGTTTCTTTCCGCCTCAAGGAATTTCCGTTAAGAAAATCAATTATATTGACGTCAGAAATTCGGGCTGTTTGAGCGTAGCGGGTTCCCGAATTTTAGACAACATGGTTTATTTTTAGTCCCGATGTAAGTTTTAGTTGTTTTTTTAAAAAACTTACAAAACTACAATCAGGATGCAGCGGCGGCATTTGGCGTAGAATTCCGGTTTATCGGAACTTACTTTTTTTGTTGTAGTGGAGCGAAGTGGATCATGAATACCTTTTTAAGAAAAACACTTATGAATAAAAAAAGTAATCCCGATACATCGGGAGAGCACTTAAAAGAAGGTTAGATTTTTTACCGGACAATAATGATTTATTATCAATGTTTTTGATAAAATGCAAGAAATAAAAATGGTGGTAACTTATCTATTCCCACCATTTATAATAACCATGTTACCTTTCAAGGATAATAAAAAATTATAACTATAAGGGTTTTCTAAAACAATAACCCAGAAGGGGAAAGTCAAAAACACCCTGAATTACTTCTCCTGTTTCATGGTTTAATTCAGAACCAAATAAACTATGGGGTATTGCATATATAAGTATCATTACAACACATGCAATTATTGTCCATTTTTTTGACGGGTTTTTATGGTTTTTTATGATGGCAATTACCCAAAATATAGCAGCAAAAAGCGTTTTATTATCGGTTAAATCCCATCCAAACGGGATACCGGTCCACCAGTCACCAAAAGCAAATTTCTGGACAATTGGCCCCAATATTAAACCACCTAATAAGAAACTTGACGCCGCTAATAACGAATATGTTTTGAATACGGGAAAGTTGAAAACTATGGCCATTACCGCTGAGAAACTGAAAAGAATAGCCAAAAACATTAATAAAATGTGTGGAACAAGCCAAACAGAAGGCACCTCGCCTTTAAACCTGATTATTAGCGAAGGTATTTCTATTGTTTCTGTATCTGAATGGATAGTGATCCGGTATTGTAATTTTCCTGCCGGTGGTTGATTTGGTAAAAAATAAGTAAGCCCGGTTTCACCTATTTTAAATGAATCTTTAACAAAACTTTCATTCGATGGATATTTTTTATAAAATATAAATGCTTTAACAGTTTTATCAGCAACAGGAATATCCAGTTGCGCATCACTATCACCACCATGGCTGCGGATCAAACGTAGTTTAACACTTTTATTGTTTACATTTATGGTTTTTTTAAAAGGATGTGTTGGCCCTGTTATTCTTTGGTAAACACTTGTTGCTAAGGTTAATACAATTGCGATCAACCAAATCAGAATGTATTTAATGGCTTTCATTGTGTTGATTTTTAAGTATGTTAAAGATAAGTTTCCCCATTTTATTAAGGAATAATAGTTATATAAACAATAAGAAACCGTGAAATTTAAATAACCAGGCAGGGTTAATTAAATTTCACTTATTATAAATCAATTAGAATAACACCCGTCTTATTATCACGAATTATGTCAAGTGCAATTCTCTCTCCCTGCGAATGCTTGGCCAGTCTGAACATATAATCATAAATATTTTCAATTGAATTACCGTTTATACCGATAATTAAATCCCCTTTTAATATTCCACCCTTATGTGCCGGACCACCGGGCCTTACTCCGTCAACTCCAACACCTTTTTGTCCAGAAGAGAAATCAGGAATTATCCCAAGGGTTGCCTTTAGGCGTCTTCTGCTAATATTAGGTTGAGTTGTTTTTACTTCATTAAAAGTAAGGGCCTTTTCTGAGTTGGCAATTTCTGTAATTAACTCAAGTGAATAATCAACCACCATATCAATTCCTTCATAATTAATTAATCCGGCTTTATCTTCGGGTGTATGATATTGGTCGTGTACACCGGTTGTGAAAAACAATACAGGCACCTTCCTGGTGTAAAATGATGAATGATCAGAGGGTCCTGTCCCTTCCGGATTTTTTTTAATATTGAAACCAAATTTGTTTTTATTTGCATCAATTATTCCTTCAAGTTCAAGTGCAGTTCCAGTGCCACCGATTGATAAACTTTTCATTGTATCCAACCTTCCAACCATATCAAAGTTTATCATTGCTTTAACTGATGAAATTGTTACAGGAGGTTTTTCAACAAAGTACCTCGAACCCAATAGTCCTGATTCTTCGGCGCCAAATGCAACAAAAATCACACTTCTGCTTAAAGGGGTTTTACTAACTTTTTTTGCCATTTTTAACAATGCAGCTATACCCGAAGCATTATCATCGGCCCCCGGGTGAATAGCAATTGTGTCGCGTCTACGTGAGCTAGTCTCAGGCCCTCCCATACCTAAATGGTCGTAATGAGCCCCCACAATTAAATATTCATGAGGATTTGCACGCCCTTTTACCAATGCAGCCACATTCATGGTATTAACAGTGTTGGGTTTAATGTCGGTTTCCCCGTCAATCAGGCTATTAATCTTAAATGATTTGGGTTTCCTGGTTTTAGTAATAATTTTTTCGAGTGAATCAACTGTAAAACCTGAAGGGGTTAAAATATGATTAGCGGTTTTACGTGTTACCTGTATAACCGGAATTGATGAAGGTGAAATACCCTGCATCGCCCTTAATTGGTCCAGGATATCATCTTTTTCATATTCTGTTGTATTAACCAACAATAATCCGGCAGCACCCATGTCTGAAGCAATCATGGCCTTATAACGGTCCTGGCCGTACATTGCAAAAGGGCTTTGTATGTTGTCCAAATCTGGATCCATTCTAAATGCTAAAACCCACTTCCCTTTAACATCAATGTTTTTATAATCGTCCCATTTTATGGAATCGTCATCAATCTTAAAACCATAACCAGAAAAAACTACGTCAGAAATAACTTTATTATTTCCTGAAAAACCCATTGCCTGAAAATCATTTGAAGCAACCAGGTTTAAACCATTAACTTTTAACCGGTTGTTTTTTCCTGTGTAAACCCCTGTTACCACAGGGAATTTTTGAAATCCATCATCATAAAGAGTTTTGAGTCCGTAACTTATAAATTTATCACGAATGTAATAAGCCGATAATGAGTCACCTTTTGTACTTGGACTTCTGCCTGCCAGAAGTTCTGATGATAAAAATTGAATATGATCTGATGGATCTGATGAAGAAACGGCTACCTGTGGCGTTTTACATGCTGAAACTACAACAACCAGAATAATTGTAGCCAGGGTGTATTTTATATTCATATTAAGAAATGTTTAAACGGCAATTTAACAATTTTAGTTAACATTATTATTGATACTTTTAACCACATCAGTTAATGAAGGTTCAATTCAGGCTGGGTTTAAACATAATTTCGGGGGTTAGGTACTGAACCTCACATGTTCAGGATTAACCTTCAAAAACTGTATATTTGCATCTGTTTTTGATTTATTTAATTTTTGGGTTTTTAAAATGTCAGCAAAGAAGAAAAAAGTTGTTGTAGGTTTATCGGGTGGGGTTGATTCAAGCATAGCTGCTTTTGTTTTAAAGGAGCAGGGATATGATGTTATCGGGCTTTTTATGAAAAATTGGCATGATACAACCGGAGTTTTAAAAGCCGATTGTCCATGGCTCGACGATAAGTTCGATGCCGAGGCGGTTGCAAGGAAACTGGAAATTCCGTTTCACATGGTAGATTTAAGTGATCAATACCGAAAAAGGGTGGTTGATTATATGTTTTCTGAATATGAGAAAGGGCGAACACCAAATCCTGATGTGTTGTGCAACAGGGAAATAAAATTCGATGTATTTTTTGATGAGGCATTAAAATTGGGGGCCGATTTTGTTGCAACTGGCCATTATTGCCGGAAAAGAACTATAACAGTTGATGACAAGGAGGTGTATTGCCTGCTTGCAGGTTCAGATCCTAATAAGGACCAGAGTTACTTTCTTTGCCAGCTTTCACAAAAACAGTTACAAAAAGCATTATTTCCCATAGGAGATTTACAGAAACCAGATGTACGACGAATTGCCGGTGAATTAAAACTTGTTACAGCCCATAAAAGGGATTCACAGGGTATATGTTTTGTAGGTAAGGTTGATTTACCTGTTTTTCTGCAACAAAAACTGGACACAAAAAAGGGAGATGTAATTTTAATTCCACCCGATAGTGAGTTGTTTATACGGGATGTTAATTCAGATAGTAATAAGGCATCAGAAGAAATTTTACAGGCTCTTTCAGAACCTTACAGGTTCAATCCTAATTATGGTGAAAAAATAGGTCAGCATAACGGGGCACATTTTTTCACAATTGGACAACGAAAAGGTTTGAATATTGGTGGTTATAGTGAACCACTTTTTGTTATTGGCACTGATGTAGAATTTAATCAGGTGTTTGTAGGGATGGGACAAAACCACCCGGGCCTGTTTAGAAAGGGTTTGAAAATTTCAGGAAATGAAATTCATTGGGTACGGCCCGATCTGGAATTAAGTGATGACGAAAGAAGAACTTATAAAGTTCGTATAAGGTACCGTCAACCTTTGCAGGATGCCACTTTGTTTTTAAAAAAGGACGGTTTGTATATAACATTTAACGAGCCTCAGCGGGGTATAACAGCGGGACAATTTGCTGCATGGTATTCAGATGATGAATTGATTGGCTCGGGGGTAATTGATAAGTGAGTTTTATTAAGGTTTAAATTTAGCCCATAATGAAAAGTTATGATCCATACATGCATACAACAGAGCATATTTTAAACCAAACCATGGTTAGAATGTTTGGTTGCGACAGATCATTTACAAACCATCTGGAAAAGAAAAAATCCAAATGTGATTATCATTTTTTAAGGCCGCTAACTTCCGAAGAAGAAATTGTTATTGAAAAAACAGTAAATATGCAGGTTAAGCGGAACATGTTTGTAACTGAAAAATATTTTTCAGTGGAGGATGCATTCCTGGTATGCAGTTTAAACAATATTCCGGAAGAAACAGGAGGCTTGGTACGGTTGGTTTATGTTGGTGATTATGATGTTTGCCCATGCATTGGCGATCATGTATCAAATACTTCAGAAATTGGAACTTTTTCAATAATATCATCTTCTTTTGAAAATAATGTTTTACGAATAAGGTTTAAGCTGTTAGACAGGTAAAGGGCTTAAAAACAATTGTTTATCAACTAATTGTTTGGCAAAAAAAAATATATAATGCAGCGCATAGGGCTATTATCAGATACACATTCTTTTTTAGATCCGCGTATTTTTGATTTATTTAAAGAAGTAGATCAGATTTGGCATGCCGGAGATATTGGGTCTGGGGAAGTATTAAATAAAATTGAGCAGTTTAAACCCACAATAGCCGTTTTTGGCAATATTGATGATACTAAATTAAGAAGAAGGTTAAAACAAACAGAACGGTTTAATTGTGAAGGCGTTGATGTGTTATTAACGCACATAGGGGGATTCCCGGGAAAATATTCACCAAATGTTCAGAATATAATAGTAACTAACCCACCCAACCTTTTTATTTGCGGACATAGTCATATTTTAAAGGTAATAAATGATAAAAAGAACCGGTTACTGCATATTAATCCAGGTGCTGCCGGTAAATATGGTTTTCATACTGTACGAACGGCTGTTAGGTTTACCATAGATGTAAATAATATTAAAGACCTTGAAATAATAGAGTTCGAAAACTAATATTAACCTTATAATCTTTAAAAACTTTTATTTCTGATGTAATGCCATGTTGTTGTTTTTTTTATATTTTAGCTAAATCAGGCAAAATGTGAAATGCTAAAATCATTAAAATACTTTAACAGGGATATTAGCTGGTTGTCTTTCAACTACCGGGTTTTGGAAGAGGCTGACGATAAAAGTCTGCCTTTGTATGAACGATTGAAATTTCTGGCCATTTATTCATCAAATCTGGATGAATTTTATAAAGTAAGGGTTGCCGAATATAAAAATAATTTTAATCCTGAAGAGTTTGATGGCATTGATGATATTGCCCCCGGGAAAGTTGTAAAAGAGATAAACGAAATTGTAGATAAGCAATTACGTGATTTTGGCCGTATATTTCATGAAGAGATTTTAGGGGGATTGTATAAGGAAGGATTAATTCTTCACCAGGGCGAGGTCCCTTCATTGCCCGAGCACCAGGCATTTTGCAGGGATTATTTTTATCGTGAAGTGGTTCCCTATTTACAACCGGTATTAATTACCAAGGGCACACGTACTTTTTTACGTGATAACCGCTTGTATTTGGCCATTAGGTTATACAGAAAGAAAAATATCTTTAAAATTGAAAAAAATAAAATAAGAAGGGCTAAATATGCCATTGTTAAACTTCCTACCAATGATTTGCCCCGCTTTGTTAGATTACCTGATGCAAATAAAATGTTTCATTACCTGTTTCTTGATGACTTGGTAAGGTTTAATTTACAGGAACTTTTTCCCGGATATGATGTGGAATCAAGTTATTGTTTTAAAATGTTACGTGATGCCGACCTTGGGATACAGGATGAATTTAGCGGAAATTTAATTGAGAAAATCAGACGCAATATAGGATTAAGGAAAGTAGGAGATCCTGCCCTTTTTATATATGACCGTACTATGCCATCGGATATATTGCATGTTTTAAAGGATGCCTTTGGATTATATAAAGAGGATGTTCTTGCCGGTGACCGATATTTGAGCTTTCATGATTTCTTTAATTTCCCCAATCCCTTTTCCCCCCGGTTACAGCTAAATCATCCAAACCCTATACACCCAAAGGCACTCGAAAAACATGGATCAATGTTTGCCGCAATTAAAGAAAAGGATTGGGTTTTGCATTACCCGTACCATTCATTTGATTATGTTTTGAAGTTTCTAAATGAAGCATCCATAGATACTAAGGTTGATGAGATTAAGGTAACCCAGTACCGCGTTGCCAGCAATTCTGCAGTGGTAAATTCACTTATAAACGCCGCTCGCAATGGGAAAAAGGTTACTGTGTTCGTTGAGGTTAAAGCAAGGTTTGATGAGGAGAACAATCTTTATTCTGCCAGGCTAATGGAACAGGCAGGGGTGAGAATAATATATAGTATCCCGGGGTTAAAAGTACATGCAAAAATGGCACTTGTTATCCGAAAATCAGGCGGGCAACGTAAAAGATCATATGCCTATCTGAGTACCGGTAACTTTAATGAAAAAACAGCAAGGTTATATGCCGACCATGGCTTCTTTACCTGCAAGGATGAATACCTTTTTGAAATTGAAAAGTTATTTGACTATTTTGATCACCAGGCATCAACCCCGGTTTTCAAAAAAATGCTTGTTACCCAGTTTAATTTAAAACGTGAACTTAATAAAAAAATCAGCAAAGAAATTTCTATAGCAAAAAAAGGGGGTGAAGGATATATTCTATTAAAAATGAATGGCATACAGAATAAAACCCTGATTAACAAATTGTATGATGCCAGTAAAGCCGGGGTTAAAATTGACTTAATAATCAGGGGGATTTGTTGTTTGGTCCCGAATAAATCATTTAGTAATAACATAAGAATTATAAGAATTGTTGATAGCTTTTTGGAACATGCAAGGGTTTGGGTTTTTGGTAATAGCGGTAATCCATCACTATATTTAACATCAGCTGATTGGTTAAACAGAAATATTAACCGCAGGATTGAAATTGCTTTCCCAATTGAAGATGATTTATTGCGAAAAGAGATACTGAATATTCTAGAATTACAATTAATGGACAATACAAAAGCAAGGGTCATTTCAGAAAACCTTGAAAATATTCCTGTTAAAACATCCAAAAAAGAGGTAATAAGGGCCCAATGGGATACTTACAGGTTACTTGCCGCAGGCGAGGAGAATAAGTAGGCGGCTCATAAGCAGTATAAAGCAAAGGCAAATTGCAGCAACATTAATTTCTTTGTTTTTTTAGTATTAATTGTGGAAAATAGGCAAGTTATTTATATATTCAATTTATTAATAAGCCCAGTTGGTTTTAAGTAATTTATTGATTATTAGCTCTTTTAATTAAATGTAGAAGACCCTTGTACCAGAAGTTCGCGAAAGCTTGTTCTGCAATTGGGAATTTATCAACAGCGGACATGGTAAACCAGCCATTTTAATAAAAAAATTAATTGCGCATGAAAAAATTATTCCTGGTTAGACATGCTAAAACTGAACCCCTTACAAGTTCAGTGTCTGATTTTGAAAGAAAACTTAAAAAGAGAGGCCATATTGACTCAAAAATGGTAGCCAACGAATTAATATCCAAAAGGCTTCAACCTGACTTAATAATTTCAAGTCCGGCAGTGAGGGCATTGGAAACTGCCTATATTATGGCTGAGGCTTTCTCAATTCAAAAGGAAAAGATTTTAATTGCTCCTTTTATATATGATGGAAATACAACTTCTGGTTTTTTGGCAGGTATAGCATCACTGGCAGGTGAAAATAACATCGTTATGGTGGTTGGCCATAATCCTGATATGGCGATGCTATCGATGAAACTTACAAATGAGAGTTTTTTTAATTATCCGACAACAGCCACGGCGGTGATTTCATTTACTATTGATAGTTGGGATGATATGGAGGCGGGTAAAGGGAAATTGGAAACGTTTATATTTCCAAAAATGTTAAAGGAATAGTATTTGGGCTTAGATATTTAAATATTTATTCCGGCAATTAAAGTAGTTGGCTTATAATTAATTGTAAAACTAAATTTAGAACCTTTATTTAGTTCTGAATCAACAGAAATTTCACCCCCCATTAGCAAAACAAGACTTTTTGTTATTGCCAGCCCCAAACCTGTCCCGCCCATATTGTTATTTTGGGATGTCTCAATTTGCCTGAACCTGTCAAAAATTAATTCATGGTGTTCAGGGGCTATTCCTTTTCCTGAATCTGCAACTGTGAAAAGCAGGGTAGATGAATCAATAATTTTGTAATTAAGTTTTATTTCGCCGTTATCTGTAAATTTTATTGCATTGCTAACAAGGTTATAAATTAACTGTTCTAACCTAAAGGGATCAGTAATTATATAAAAACTTTCATCCTGTAAATGCTTTTCTGCAATGAATTTTACTTCCTTATTTTGTTTTTTTATAAGATTTGCTGCAATTAAGGAAATATTATCAAATAAAACATTCAAATCAAAGGTTTCTGCCCTTAAAGAAAGTTCCCCTGATTGTATCTTTGAAAAATCAACAATATCATTAATAAGGTTTAATAAACTTTCACCACTGTTTCTTATAAGTTTAAGGTATAAATCACGTTCCTTTTTACTTAAATTTTCACTTATAATTACGTCAGTAAACCCTAAAATTGCATTCATAGGGGTCCTTATTTCATGCGACATATTAGCCAGGAAACTTGACTTTAGCCTGTCACTTTCTTCAGCTTTTTCCTTAGCATCTTTAAGCTGGTTTTCGAACTCTCTTTGAAAATTTATATCCATCAGTACACCAATCATCCTTGAGGGTTGCCCGTCTTTAAAATCAGTAATTTTTCCATGTAACGAAAACCATTTATATTGATTTTTTGAATTGCTTAATCTTATTTCACCCGAAAAAGTGGGAATTACAGATTTTGAATGCATATGAAAAACCTCAAGAAATTGACCAACATCATCGGGATGAAAAAATTCTCTCCAGTTATCAAGCCCAAACCTCAGATCGTTATAGTTTTTAAAGCCCAGTAGCTGGTGAACCTTGTTGCTTAAAAAAACAGTTTTATTTATAAAATCCACATCCCACAATCCCAGGTTTGCAACATTCATGGCCAGGCCTAAACGTTCTTCACTTTTTTTAAGTTTTTTTTCAGCAATATTTTTTAGTGATATTATCCTGAGAAGGATAAAAATTATTGTTAGGAGAAAAACCAGAATTACCAATCCAAGGCTTAATTCCAGAAAATATTTTTCGAATACGGTTACAGGTTTGTTTATAAACTCAGTGTTTTCAGGTAATACATTGGGATTAAGCCCATATTTTTTTAATTGCTTATAGTCAAAAATTATTTTTTCGGGTGTTGGTGCCAAAAAAGATAAATAATTCCCTTCACCAGTCAATATTTGTTTTAGTCTTTGTGCTGCAATTTTGCCCTGGTCATAACCATCCATAATAATGCCCCCAACAATAAAGTTGCCAAATAGAAAATTCCAGTTACCATATGTCGGCACATCCAGGTTGCTTTGCAGAAATTCGGCTTCATTTATCATATCACGGCTTATACCGCGACGTGGAATATACAGGCTTAAAAGATAAATTGCTTTATTTTTAGTTGTGAATTTCCTCAAATCAGATCCTAACTGATCAACTGAAACGGCATTTACTATAACAAAATTTAAACCGGGGAAACCAGAATTGACAGTGGAAATAAATTGTTCAAGAAAGATTTTACCCATCAAAGAGTTATCTGATATAACAATTAATGTATCTAATTTGGGCTGAAGGGTTGTAATCAGGTTCAAGGTACCTGTCATGTTAATAGTTTCTTCTACTCCTTTAACCATTTTTGTAGTGTCAATTAACATCTGTTTTATGTTATTTACACCACAAAATGTTATTGGTGTCTCTCCCCATATTTCTTTACCATGGGCAAGGTAAAATTCAAATGCAAGATTATCTGAACATATTACACCGTTTATTTTAAGATTTTTATACTTTGTTCTCAGGTAATTTTCAAAGGCTTTAAGATGTTCTTCTGTATCGAATCTTTTTGAATCCATAAATTCTATCGAAACCCTGTAGTTTTCCCTGTTACTTAGCTGGCCCAAAACTCCATCAGTTACATCATGGGTCCATTTAAAGGTGGGATGGTATGAGTTTATTAATACAACATCCTTAATTTCAGGTTCCTGATTTGAGTTGATGGGGGTAACTTTTTGACTGGCAAAAATTAAGATTAATGCAAAAAATAACCGCATAACAGGTTTAATTTAGTAACTAAAATAGTAATTTTTTTTGGAGAATTATAGCTTTGCAGATTTTGTAGATAATGTTGAGTTTATTATTGTGATTTTTATCATTTTAGTAAACAATGACAGTTTAATATGGTTGTATTCTAACAGGGATTGTTACCTTTACAGGTATTTAAATTAACTGCTTTTAAGAAGTAATGATATGGCATTGATATATTCACCTCAAAAGTATAAAGTGGAAGATTGTTCGGGTATTCCCTTTATTGATGAGGACGAAATATGGGGGATTCTTAATTCCAACCTCGCCCCTTCACCACATAGGGTTCGCCAGGTAATAGCCAAATCATTGAACAAAGAGCGTCTTTCATTGGAAGAGACTGCGGTTTTGGTTAATACCACTGATCCAGATTTGGTTAACGAGATTAAAAACGGTGCAAGGGAGTTGAAGGAGAGAGTTTATGGCAAAAGGATTGTTTTATTTGCACCATTATATATTGGTAATTTTTGCACAAACAATTGTACGTATTGTGGTTTCAGAACCGCTAATGTAAACCAAACACGTATTACCTTAAGCCATGAGGAAATTGAACAGCAGGTAAAAGCACTGGAGGATGCAGGTCATAAAAGGTTGATATTGGTTTATGGGGAACATCCTAAATATAGTCCTGAATTCATCGCTGATAGTGTACGAAAAGTATATTCAATAAAAAGCTTAAGAGGTGAAATAAGAAGGGTTAATATTAATGCCGCCCCGTTTGATATTCCTGGATTTAAAATAATTAAGGAGGCAGGTATTGGTACCTACCAGGTTTTTCAGGAAACATATCACCATAATACATACCTTGAAGTTCACAGGGCCGGGCAAAAGCGCGACTTCAACTGGCGGCTCACGGCCCTCGACAGGGCACAGGAAGCAGGCATTGATGATGTGGGTATAGGAGCTTTGCTTGGGCTTTACGACTGGCGGTTTGAGATTTTGGGACTTGTGAGGCATGTTAACCATTTTGAGTCTGTTTTTAACGTAGGCCCCCATACAATATCGTTTCCCAGGATTAAAACGGCCTCTGGTTACGAGGTTAGTGAGAAATATAAAGTCAGCGACGAAGATTTTACAAAGCTTGTGGCTGTTTTGCGATTGGCTGTTCCATACACCGGATTAATACTAACAGCCAGGGAGCCTGCCCATATCAGGGATGAAGTTTTGCAATATGGTGTATCCCAAATAGATGGAGGTACCAACATTGAGATGAAGGGATATACTGAAAAGCACGATAAACAAAATCTGAATTCAGAGCAGTTTGAAATTAACGATAACCGGTCGCTCGAGGAAGTTATGTCAGAGTTAATTGGAAGTAACTATTTGCCGTCATTTTGCACCGCATGTTACCGTTTGGAAAGAACTGGTGAGCATTTTATGGAGTTCTCGGTGCCCGGTTTCATCAAAAGGTTTTGTCAACCAAATGCGATGCTAACATTGGCCGAATACCTTGAGGATTATGCCAACACTGAAATTAAGGATAAAGGATATAAATTAATCAGCCAAAACCTTGAAGAATATCCTGACGATAAATTTAAAAGTAAACTTATTGAAAGACTTGCGAAAATTAAGAACGGTGAAAGAGATTTGTATTTTTAGCCCCGGATATTATTTGGTTGTGTTAATTGGAATTATTGCAAGTTAGGTTGTTTAAGTTTATGTTATGGGTGTAATAAATTGTTTATCAGTTATTTTGGGTAAGAAGGATAAACAGGTGATAACAAGGGAAAACTATTCTTCAGCTAATACCGGTTTTACAGGCAGCTGCCTTATCAACCAACCATGTGGTTTTACTTTTATCAACGAGCGAAGCTGGATAATGGCTATAATTCCCTGAGTGAGTAATTATTTCATTAAAAACCAGTGATTTGTTGCTGCCAGTTACAATAAATACAATCATCCGGGAATTGTTAATAGTTCTTCCGGTCAGGGTTATCCGTTTTTGCCTGCTTACAGGGTGAGTTGCCACTTCACACAAATTATGTGAATCCCATAAATGCATATTATCCGGAAATATAGATGCAGTATGCCCATCATCACCCATTCCCAAAATCATCAGGTCAAAATAAGGAAGATCATTTTTAAAGGGCAGGTTATTTTTTAGTGTTTCAGAATAACTGTTTGCCGCTAGTTGAGGGTCTTGTTCAGCTTCAATCCGAAAAATATTTTTTCCTGGTATTGGGAGGTTTTTTATCAGGTGGTTAAGGGTCATCCCGTAATTGCTTTCATAATGATCAGGCTCAACACACCTTTCATCAACCCAAAACAACCGTATTTTATCCCAATTAACTAAATAGGTATATTCAGTTGAGAGTATATCAAAAATTGCCCTTGGCGTATTTCCACCCGATAGAGAAATATTAACAAAATCGAGCTGTACAGATAGTTTTACAATGATATTTCCCAAATACCCTGACAGCTCACCTGTTGAATTGAAAACTTCAATTTTTGGTTTCATCATAATAAAATTAATTTTTGAAGGTTATGATTGCTTGTCCCGCAATAGCGGGAGAAAACCCATGTTGCTGATTTTGTTATTATTGAGTTTCCCGAAAAGCAGTGATAAATTGTGTTTGCATAAACATATGTATTTCATCAGTTTATGCTACTATACTCTATCTATTTTTTTAGTTTTTAAAAAAACGCTTACAAAACGTGGTAAATATTATGTTATTATAATTGGCAATACTCACCATCGCCGGCAAGGTTTTTACATGGGTACCGCCAGGTTTGGTCACCTTCAACCAGGTTGTCGGAGGTTTCGGGCCCCCATGTCCCGGAAGGATAACCATGAACCTTAATACACGGTTGTTCTTTCCATGCTTTCAAAATTGGGTCAACAAAATTCCATGCTGCAATTACTGCATCTCCCCTTGAGTAAAGGGTTGCATCACCCAACATACAATCAAGGAGTAACCTCTCATAAGCGTTTGGTAAGTAGGTATTTGTAAGTTGTGAATAGTGAAAATCCATATTTACATCCTGTACATTAAACCCTGACCCCGGCACTTTCATTCCAAATTTTAACAGTAACCCTTCATCGGGCTGAATTCTTATTACCAATTGGTTATGCTGACGTTGTATTGTTTTGTTATGGGCAAATAAATGGTGTGGCGTGGGTTGAAAATGTATAACAATTTCAGTAACACGTGTGGGTAACATTTTTCCTGTACGAATATAAAATGGTACTCCGGCCCACCGCCAGTTATCTATAAAAAATTTAACTGCCACAAAAGTTTCGGTACGGCTTTTTGGGTCAACTCCTGATTCTTCCCTGTAACCATTTCTTTTTTTCCCATTTATATCATTTGATGTATATTGCCCCCTTATAACAAATTCATCAACTTTGTTAACTGGTATTGGTCGCAGCGACTGAAGTACTTTTACTATTTCATTTCTGATGCTTTCGGCATTGATTAATGCAGGAGATTCCATGGCTACCAGTGATACCAGTAACAATAAATGGTTCTGGACCATATCCCTTAAGGCCCCAGAACCCTCATAATAGCCACCACGGTTTCCAACTCCAATATCTTCGGCGGAAGTAATTTCAACATGATGAACAAAATTTCTGTTCCACAATGGTTCAAAAATTCCATTTGAAAAACGCGTAACAAGCAGGTTCTGGACAGTTTCCTTTCCCAGGTAATGGTCAATTCTGAATATTTGTTCCTCATTAAAAAATGTAAGCAAATTACGGTTTAATGTATTTGCACTTTCCAAATCATATCCGAATGGTTTTTCAACAACTAACCTTTTAAATCCATCAGATTCATTATTTAACCCATATCTGGCCAAATGTTTTGGTATAATCTCATACATATTTGGCGGAGTGGCCAGGTAATAAATAAAATTATTTCCGGTAGCCAACAGCCTGTTCAACTCAAGAAGTTCATTTTTAAAACCCAGGTATTCACCCCCTTCATTGGTGTTAAATGCATGGTAAAAAAGCATTGTGGTAAATTCGGCAATTTTATTGTTTTCTTTAGGGGTATTTGCAAAATCATGTATTCCATTTTCCATTTTAACCCTGAATTCATCATGGCTTAAAACAGTACGGCCAACCCCTAATACCCCAAAATTTTGTGGCAGCAGGTTTTGGTTAAAAAGGTCGTACAATGATGGGATTAATTTCCTAAAGGTTAAATCGCCCGATGCCCCAAAAATTATTAGAATATGTTTGTTAGGTTTATTCATGATGGTTTTCATCTTTATGTAGCCGGTTAAAAAAGTGGGGAGAATCTCCCCATTCATCAAACCCTACTTCCTTACCTGCCATTTCAATTCTAAGTTTCAGGCATGATGAGCAATCATCTGCACCTTCGTCTGTGCAAGGTTTATTTTGATATAGCAGGTAGTTTTTACGGTGTTCTGTTGGTGTTATATTTGGCATTATAATATTTGCTCCCCATTGAAGGGCTTTTTCACGGCCAACGGGATCAATAGATTGAAGCGCCGTTGCAGCTGCTATATTTATTTCGGGCATTAATAACCTTAAGGTACCTATCATATTAAGAGTTGTATCAAATCTTTCCTGCAAACTCCATAATTCGTTTCTGAAGCTGTAAATGGGAGTTTTTTCATGTTCAATGTAGGGGCCCATTCCTACCATATCGATATCGAGAGCTTTAAAAAATAAAAGATCACCTGCTAAATCTTCAATTGTTTGGGAGGGAAGGCCAATCATTATTCCTGTACCTGTTTGAAAACCAATTTTTTTTAATGAGCTTAAACAATCCATACGGCGTTCAAAAGAGTGTTCATTATCATTTGGATGCATGTTTTTATATAGAGATTTATTTGAGGTCTCAATCCGTAAAAGGTACCTGTGTGCACCATTATCAAACCACTCTTTGTAAACATCATATGATTGCTCTCCCAATGAAAGGGTTATGCCCAGTTTTCCATTTGTTTCACTCTTTATTTTTTTTATAACATTGGTTATAAGGGATATAAAATTAGTGTCAGTTCTTTCGCCAGATTGTAAAACAATTGAACCGTAACGATTCTTATGGGCAAACATGGCGGCATTTATTATATCTTCTTCATCCAGTAAATATCTTTGAACATTTTTATTGCTTTTCCGGATCCCACAATAAAAACAATCTTTAATACAAAAATTTGAAAATTCAATTAGCCCCCTGTAATATACTTTGTTACCACAGTTTGTTAAAGTTACTCTGGCAGCTTCATTCTTTAAGGCAGTTCTATCGGGACCGGTGGCCCCAATTAACCTGATTAAATCTTTTTTTGAGTAATTGTTTAAAAGTAACTTTACAGGATTCATAAATTTTCATTCATTTTAATGGTGGGTAAAAATAGTAAAAAATGTTATCCTAAAGAATTAAAGAATCCTTGCCCCGGTTGTATCCTAACATATTTGAATGAGTTTTGTTTATTTTTTAAAAATTAATAATAGATGTTTTTTTATCACTACTATCCGATAAAAAGTTGTTTTGTCCCTAGCGGGACAAAAGTTCAATTCTCAATTAAGTGTTTTACCTATGTTTAGTCCCTAACGGTACTGTGCCGTCAGGTACATAATATCGGTAAAGATGAATCGACCCCAATTTTCAGTGTACTGTAGGGACACCCCAATTAGTTGGCATTATAGCATCTTATCGAAAAATTTATCGGACAGTAGTGCTTTTTTATGTTTAAAATCATAACCAAAAATGAGAAACATCAAATAAACAATGGTTATCATTTTGTAAATTTGATATCGAAAAATATTAACAGGTGGGATATTTCATTGGTATTTTTGGTTTGACCACGAAAAATGCTTATTACCTAAATAAATGATTACAGGATTATGATAAGTGATGCACTTATTAACCCAAAGAGCATTTTGGTTGTTGGCGGATCACCTGATATAGCCAAACCAGGAGGTAAAATTGTTAAGAACATTATTGACGGAGGGTTTAATGGAGAATTAATAGTCCTGAACCCTGGCAAGGAAAAGGTACAGGGCATTCCTTCTTTTGCCTCAGTTGTCGAATTACCAATTGTTATTGACCTGGCAATAATTGCAGTTACCGCAACAAAATGTCCTTCAATTGTTGAAGAACTTTGTTTGGCAGGTACAAAAGCTTTTATTGTAATCAGTGCCGGCTTTAGTGAAGAAGGGGCTAATGGTATTGAATTGGAAAATCAGTTGGTTTCAATTACTAATAACCACAGGGCTACCCTAATAGGCCCCAATTGCATTGGAATAATTACCCCCGGTTATAATGGTGTGTTTACATCCCCGGTTCCAAAACTAAACCCTTTGGGATGTGATTTTGTATCAGGTTCAGGGGCAACTGCGGTTTTTATTCTTGAGTCGGCATTGCCTAAAGGTTTAACATTTAGTTCATTATTTACTGTCGGAAACAGTGCTCAAACAGGTATTGAGGAGATTCTGGAATATTGGGATAACTCCTTTAACCCGCAAAGCAGTCCAAGAATCAAATTAATTTATATCGAAAATATAAAGGATCCTGATAAGTTATTAAAACATTCATCATCATTAATTAGGAAAGGATGTAAAATTGCAGCAATAAAATCAGGAGTTACTGAAGCAGGCAAAAGAGCTACATCCTCTCATACCGGAGCATTGGCAAGTGCCGATTCGGCCGTTGAAGCATTATTCAGAAAAGCTGGAATAGTTAGGTGTTTTGGCAGGGAAGAATTAACTACAATGGCCTCCATTTTCATGTACAAAGAATTAAACGGACAAAACCTTGCCATTATTACCCAGGCCGGAGGGCCTGGTGTTATGCTTACTGATGCACTTTCAGATGGAGGCTTATCAATTCCTAAAATTGAAGGAAAGCAACATGATGATCTGTTGGCCATGTTAAATCCAGGCTCCTCAGCGGGTAACCCAATTGATATACTTGCCACAGGTACTGCATCTCAATTGGGAAGGGTTATAGATTATTGTGATACCCAAATGGATGATATACATGGAATGATTGTAATATTTGGAAGCACAGGACTTACACAGGTTTATGATGCATATGAAACCATACATGAAAAAATGAAAAGATGCCGGAAGCCTGTATTTCCAATTTTACCATCAATTAGCAGCGCCCAAAAGGAAGTTGAATTTTTTTTGTCAAAAGGTCATATAAATTTCCCCGATGAGGTTGTTCTGGGTAAAGCATTGGCAAAAGCCTATAATACAAAGCCGCCGGCAAATGAAGATATTTTTATGGATGGTGTGGATATTGAGAGAGTCAGGTCAATTATCGCAACCACAAATAATGGTTTTCAGGAGCCTGATGTTGTACAGGAACTTTTACAGGCTGCAGGTATCCCTACTGTTATTGAAGGAAAGGCCAAAACCAGGAAGGAAGCCCTTAGATTTGCCCGAAAAGTTGGTTATCCGTTGGTAATGAAGGTAATTGGGCCCGTACATAAATCTGATGTAGGGGGAGTAACTTTAAATATTAAATCAGACACTCACCTTATTGCTGAATTTAAAAGAATGATGCGAATAAATGGCGTAAAATCTGTGCTGATTCAAAAAATGGAGCAGGGAATGGAGTTGTTTATCGGTGCAAAATATGAACCCCGTTTTGGCCATGTTGTTTTATGCGGCTTAGGAGGTATTTTTGTTGAAGCATTGGGCGACCAATCATATGGATTGGCCCCGTTAACCCATCCTGAAGCGGTTTCAATGATAAGAAGCCTCAAAGCATATCCTGTAATTCGAGGTATTAGAGGTAAGGATGGAATAAACGAAGAATCCTTTACCGAAATAATTGTCCGGTTATCCTCAATGCTTAGGTTTGCAACCGAAATAAAAGAAATAGACCTTAACCCGCTTTTAGGCGATAAGGATAAAATAACTGCTGTTGATGCAAGAATATTAATCGAGAAATAATTTTTGAAAGATCGATATTATTTATATTTAAATATTTTAAATATTTCTGAACAGATTAATTTTTAAAAATATGATAATTAAACAATTGTCTGTTTTTCTGGAGAATAAATCCGGACGGCTTCATGAAGTATTTAAAATACTTGGAGACCAGGAAATTAAAGTCTCTGCCTGCAGTGTAGCCGATACTTTTGAATTCGGGATACTCAGACTTATAGTTTCCGACCATGAAAAAGCCCGAAAGGTATTAAAGGAGAATCTTTTCTCGGTTAACGTAAGTGATGTTATTTCATTTGCAGCACCAAATAAGCCCGGAGCTTTAGCCAAAGTACTTGATATTTTGTCAAATGCAGAAATAAGTATTGAGTATCTTTATGGATATTCTGTTGGTAAAAAGTCATTCTTTGCTCTTAGCAGCAATGATATTGAAAAAGCAATTTCTGAGTTACAAAAGCATAAAACAGAGTTGATTTCAGCCAGTGAACTATATAAATTTTAGTGGGTTTAATTTAGTAAGATTATATTTTCGGAATTAGTCCCAAAATTTTGTTTTTATATTTACCAAATGATGAATAATATTTGGAACAGGCATTTTGAAACCATGCCAAGGGAACAATTAAGGAAGGAACAGAATGAAAGGCTTCGTAAAACTGTTGAGAGGGTTTATTATAATGTTCCCTGTTTTAGGGATAAAATGCAGGAGAAAGATATTGTTCCCGGGAAAATTAAATCAATTGATGATTTATCAAAGCTTCCTTTCACAACAAAACAGGATTTAAGGGATAATTACCCCTATGGATTGTTTGCATTGCCCATGACTGAAATAATCAGGCTTCATGCATCGTCCGGGACAACCGGAAAGCCTACTGTTGTTGGTTATTCAAGAAATGATTTGGGAATATGGTCGGAAGTAATGGCACGAACACTTACCGGAGCTGGTGCCTGTAAAAATGATTTTATTCAAATTGCGTATGGCTATGGTCTATTTACAGGTGGACTTGGAGTACATTACGGAGGTGAAAAAATAGGAGCTTCTGTAATTCCCATTTCAGGCGGAAATACAAAACGGCAACTTCAGTTAATGGAGGATTTCGGAACAACGGTTTTAGCATGTACACCATCCTATGCTGCATATCTGGCCGAAGCAATTAAAGAAAGTAATGTAAACAGAAAAAATCTGAAATTAAAGGTTGGGGTTTTAGGTGCTGAACCATGGACCGAGAATATGAGACGGGAAATTGAACGAAACCTTGGTATAAAAGCAATTGATATTTATGGGTTGAGTGAAATTATTGGGCCCGGGGTTTCTTTTGAATGCGAATACCAATGCGGACTTCATATTAATGAAGATCATTTTATACCTGAAATAATTGATGTAAACACTCTTGAAGTTTTACATCCAGGTGAACTGGGAGAACTGGTTTTTACTACGGTTACCAAAGAAGGCTTGCCTTTAATACGGTATAGAACCCGTGATTTAACCAGGCTCAATTACGAAACATGCAGTTGTGGACGAACGTTGGTTCGCATGGATAAATGCACAGGCCGGAGTGATGATATGTTAATAATCAGGGGAGTTAATCTTTTTCCATCGCAAATTGAAAGCGCTTTACTTGAAATGAACGAAACTACGCCTCATTATCTGTTGGTTGTAGAAAGGGTAGATAATCTTGATACACTTGAACTTCATGTTGAAGTTGAAGACAGCTTTTATTCTAACCGTATTAGTGAATTACAATCTTTACGGCTAAAAATTCAAAATCACGTTGAGGGTACAACCGGATTGTCGGTTAAAGTTAAACTTGTTGAACCTAAAACAATTGAACGGAGTGAAGGAAAAGCAAAAAGAGTAATTGATAAACGAAATTTGAACTAAGATAAGGCAAATGAAAAATGTTTTTCCCCTAAAGGATGAAGTGATTCAGAAGTATTGTGACGAATTAGGCATAATAACACTTGCCAATGCAACCATTAGGCAAATTGTACAGTTGGCCAATAAACTGCAGGATCATTATGGGGTAAAGTTTATACGCACCGAAATGGGAATTCCCGGTTTGCAAGCATCAACAGTGGGAATTAATGCCGAAATAGACGCCCTAAAAAGGGGAGTAGCATCAGTTTACCCGCCAATAGAGGGAATTGAACCACTTAAAAAGGAATTATCGAGGTTTTCAAAGCTTTTTATCAATTTGAATGTTAGCCCGGAGGGGTGCATTCCAACAGTGGGAGCAATGCAGGCTTCAATGATGCTTTTCATGGTTGGAAACAGGTGTCAGCCCGGAAAAGATACAACACTGTTCATAAATCCTGGATTTCCGGTACATCGCCGTCAGGTTGCGATGTTGGGTATGAAATCTGAAAGTTTCGATATATATGATTTTCGTGGTGATAAATTAAAAGAAAAATTAGAATCCTACCTTATTAAGGGTAATATAGGAACCATTCTTTATTCAAATCCAAATAACCCTACATGGATTTGCTTTACTGAAATGGAATTAAAAATTATTGGTGAACTTGCAAGTAAGTACGGAGCCATTGTTATGGAAGATCTGGCATATTTTGGGATGGATTTTCGTCATGATGTAAGTAAACCTGGCAAATCTCCCTACCAACCTACAGTGGCCCATTATACCAATAATTATGCCTTAATATTTTCAAGCTCAAAAGTGTTTAGTTATGCAGGACAAAGAATTGGGGCACTTTTTATTTCCAATGAATTGTTTAACACAAACTTTTCACATTTGCTAAAAGTCTTTAACACCCCTAATTTTGGACAGGCTATTTTACAGGAGGCAATCTATACCGCATCAGCCGGAACATCACATTCGCCACAGGTGGCATTGGCCGCCATGCTTAAGGAAGCAAACGATGGGAACTTTGATTTTATAAGCAGTGTACGTGAATATGGACGAAGGGCTGAGGTAATGAAGAGATTATTTATTCAAAATGGTTTTAAGCTTGTATATGATAAAGATGATAATAATGAACTGGCTGATGGGTTTTATTTTACAATAAGTTTCCCTGGTATGTCAGGAAACAATCTGCTAAAGGAGTTATTAAGGTATGGAATCAGTGCCATTACACTTGATACAACGGGCAGTTTGCGTACCGAAGGACTAAGAATTTGTGTTTCACAGACATCATCTGAACGTTTCGGGGAGCTGGAAGAAAGATTAAAACTTTTTAAAATGGAACATTAATGAAAGAAAATATTTCTTAAGAATTAGAATATAGATTGTATAAAAATTAGGTTTATAACTGGCTGTAATTCTTTGTTGTTGCAAATTGTAACCTTTGGTTTTATCAAAGTTTGCTAGGATTATAGAAAATTTGTGATGGCAGTTTAATAGAATATATTTAAATTCGTAATAGTGTTTTTTTGTAAAATTTTTGGATATGGCAAAAGTGAGAGGTGCAATAATTGTAGATACAATAACATGCAAAGGGTGTTCATTGTGTGTTGAGGCATGCCCCACCGACGTTATAAGATTAGCTGAGGAGGTTAATGGCAAGGGCTATAATTTTTCTTATATGCACCAACCCGAAGCTTGTATAGGTTGTGCCAATTGTGCTATGGTATGCCCCGATAGCTGTATTACAGTTTATAAGATGAAAGTTGATGCTGCAAATTAACAGTAAAATATCAAAAATATTTTTTCAGGAAAAAACAGAGTTTAATCCTGCAAATATTTTAATACCAAGTCACTTCTGTAAAGGACTTAATTGTTCATTAAATCGGAAGGTTGATCCCATCAAAAGGAATAATCATAAGTAAAAAGTATAAGGTTATCCGTTCCTAATAATAAAATTATTCTCGGAGTGAAATGAAAGAAATTAGGTTAATGAAAGGTAATGAAGCCATTGCAGAAGCTGCAATTCGGTGCGGGGTTGATGGTTATTTTGGATACCCCATTACTCCACAGTCTGAAGTAATGGAAACCCTAATGACTCTAAAACCCTGGGAAACCACCGGTATGGTAGTGCTTCAGGCTGAAAGTGAAATTGCATCAATAAACATGGTTTATGGTGGTGCAGGTTGTGGAAAAAAGGTGATGACTTCTTCATCAAGTCCCGGAATTAGTCTCATGCAGGAGGGATTAACCTATCTTGCAGGTGCAGAATTGCCGTGTTTAGTTGTAAATGTTGTAAGGGGTGGTCCAGGGCTTGGTACTATTCAACCGGCTCAATCAGACTATTTTCAAACAGTTAAAGGTGGTGGCCATGGCGATTACAACCTTATTGTGCTAGCTCCGTCATCGGTACAGGAAATGGCAGATTTTGTTGAACTGGCTTTTGATTTGGCTTTTAAATACCGCAATCCAGCCATGATATTAACCGATGGTATGATTGGACAAATGATGGAAAAAGTAGAAATGAAGCCTTTCAAACCAAGGTGGACAGATGCAGAAATATCAACCTTAAACCCATGGGCTACAGTAGGTAAACCAAAAACACGAAAACAGAATGTTATAACATCGGTGGAGCTTGACCCGAACGAATTTGAGGTTTTTAATACAAAACTCCAGGCTAAATATGCACTAATGAAGGAAAATGAAGTGAGATTTGAGGAGTTTGAATGTGAAGATGCAGATTATATGATGGTTGCCTACGGTTCCAGTGCACGAATTTGTATGAAGGCAGTTAAAAATTTACGTCAGAAAGGTATTAAAGTCGGTTTGTTAAGGCCAATTACACTTTTCCCGTTTCCTTCAAAAAAAATATTGTCGATGGCTGAAAAGCTTAAAGGGATTTTATCTGTTGAATTAAGTGCAGGGCAGATGGTTGAGGATGTTCGTCTTGCTGTAAATGGAAAAGTACGAGTTGAGCATTTTGGCAGGTATGGCGGGGTTATTCATTCACCCGAAGAAGTTGTTGAAGCCCTGGAACATAAACTTATAGGAGGTTAATAATATGTCAATAGAGTTAAAAGATATTTTAAAACCTGAGAATTTAGTTTATTCTAGAAGTAAACTGCTTACTGATAATGTTATGCATTATTGTCCCGGGTGTAGCCATGGGGTTGTTAATAAGCTTATTGCTGAAGTAATTGAAGATCTGGGCATTCAGGAGGATACAATTGGGGTAACACCGGTTGGCTGTTCTGTATTAATGTATAATTATATTGATATTGACTGGCATGAAGCTGCTCACGGGAGAGCTCCGGCGGTTGCAACTGGTATTAAAAGATTAAGGCCAGATAAAACGGTTTTTACCTATCAGGGTGATGGTGATTTAGCCGCTATTGGAACGGCTGAAACAATCCACACCTGTAACCGAGGAGAAAATATTGTTATGGTTTTTATTAATAATGGTATTTACGGAATGACCGGAGGACAAATGGCCCCAACTACTCTTAAGGGTATGAAATCATCAACTTGTCCGTTTGGAAGGGACATTAAAAGAGATGGAAACCCACTTAAAATTACCGAGATTGTGGCAATGCTGCCAGGAACTTGCTTTGTTACAAGGCATTCGGTCCATACCGCAGCAGGAGTAAGAAAAACAAAAAAGGCCCTGGTAAAGGGATTTGAGAACCAAAAACTTAATAAAGGTACATCCTTAATTGAAGTCGTTTCAACCTGTAGCTCAGGATGGAAAATGACACCCGTACAATCAAATAAATGGATGGAGGAACATATGCTCCCGTTTTATCCACTTGGCGACATTAAAGATATTTGATTATTAACAAGTTGAAAAATTGATTTTTACAGTATGCATTAAATGATTGCCATCTTATTAAACTATAAAGTATTTACTTTTAATTTTAGGTTTTAATTGATAACATAAAAACAGAAATAATAGAAATTAAACAAGTTTTGAAATTAGATAAACCAAACTATAATCAAATTGATTGTTTAAGGGAGATTTTGGTAATTACAACATAAATGCAAATTAGCTACCTATGAATGAAGAGATTATAATAGCAGGCTTTGGCGGCCAGGGGGTTCTTTTGATGGGGAAAATACTAGCTTATTCTGGCGTTATGCAGGATATGGAAGTTTCATGGATGCCATCCTATGGTCCAGAAATGAGAGGAGGTACAGCAAATGTAACAGTTATCCTTAGCGATTCACGAATAAGTTCACCATCATTAAAGATGTATGATACTGCTATTTTATTAAATCAGCAATCCCTGGATAAGTTCGGGAAATGCATAAAACCAGGTGGGTTGCTGATATATGATGGTAACGGAATTACACGGCACCCTCAACGTACTGATATAAGCATTTATAGAGTTGATGCATCAGAGGAAGCAGCCAGAATGCAAAGCCTTAAAACATTTAATATGATTGTTTTAGGTGCTTTTTTGAAAATAAAACCGATAGTTTCAATGGATAATGTTGTTCATGGGTTAAAAAAATCGTTACCTTCCCGCCACCACCATTTGTTAAAAATTAATCAAACGGCCATAACACGTGGAACTGAAATAGTCCAAGAAATTCATTCAATATAAATAAGTAATAAGTGAAATATTTGAAAAGCCCGGTTTTTTTCCGGGCTTTTGTGTTATTTTTAAGCTTGTTATAATATAATATAAAATATTGGCCCCATTGGGTTTTTATAACCGATTAACGTAATAAACAATTTTTTTTATAATAATTGTGTTCACACCTACAGGTAATTATTTAAACCAACTTAGATGAAACGTAGAAACTTTTTGCAGCTTTCCTCATTTGCAGGTTTGGCTGCTTTTACTTTGCCGGTAGGCAGTTGTAAGAGAAATAGTTTGGCTTCTGACCCATATAACGAAACAGTATTAAGAGTTAAAGAAGCCATGTTAAGTATGCAACGGGCTTCCTGGGAGCAGGGAGTTGCATCCCAGGCATTTGTTGAACTTGGTGACGAGAATATGATTGTTTTAATGGGATATGAAGCACATCTACGACAGACAAATGAAGGGAGGCTGGCTGTTCTTTACACTGATAATGGTGTTACAGATCCTGCTTCTGCGGGTGAAGCTGTCCTTAGGGCAGGAGAAATAACCGGTGATCAGGTTTTAAAAGAGTCGGCTGGGAAAATGGTTTCTTATTTATTAAATAACGTGAGTTCGATGTAATAATTTTGTTATAAAATTTAAAGCATAGAGTT
>JBBIVA010000034.1:0-29143 GCA_037439945.1 Marinilabiliaceae bacterium | reverse complement strand
CTCTATGCTTTAAATTTTATAACAAAATTATTACATCGAACTCACGTTAATTATTAGTAAATGTTAAATTCCGGTTAATTGTTTACTGCAAGTTGATTATATTACTAATAAAAAATATTAGTAATAGTTCAATTACGTTCCCAGTTTTTGCAGTCTCTTATTTAGTTGTTGCAGCCTGAAGTTTTCGAAATAGTGGATAATCCTTCTTAAAACATCAAGGTAAAGGGCTGCATACAAAACAACTATGCCAAACCAAATTACCAAAATATTAAAAACAGGCGTTGATATTTCCCATTTCCAGAATCGTTTTACCGGAGAATAAAAATGAGCCCTACCCCATTTCCCGGTTGGGCTTTTATAAATTGGGTTTTTCTTTTGGATTATTTTGTTGCCTGTATACTCAAACTGTTTTGGTCCTTTTTTATCGAGAACCCATTCGGCAAGGGCTTCATTATAATTATCCTGTTTAAATGAAACAACTTTTTCTGTTGAGCCCAATTTAGAAACCAATAATTCGTTTTTTTTATCTTTTAATCCGCTAAAGTATTTGTATTGACCGCTAAAATATTTTTTTGCTTTCAAAAGTGAATTGTTTATCTGGCTGTAATAATTTGCTGAATAGGTTGATTTGGGCTTAAATACCTCACCGGGAAGGTTTAAATTAAACACTTGGTTAAGTTGTGTAATTCCTTTTATAAGATTAACCTTGTGAAGGTTTAATACTTCATTGTTTTCTCTTTCATGAGCCCATAAACAGGCATCATTTTGCTTTATTAACTCAGGAATTAATGTTGTACCATAGTATGATGCCTGGCTCATAGCCATTTCACTCTCAAAAAACTGTTTTTGGAAACTGTTGTTTTTAAACTGGTTTACTGCCAAAGCTTCATATCCCCATCGCGAAACCATTAAATCACCTATACGGGGTACAAATTCACGTGATGCAAGCGAACTGTGAAGCTTGTCAAAGTTTACAATTACACCGCTAAACAACAAATGAGGAACTAATATTAAAGGAATTAAAACATAAATTGCCACAACCGAATTTAAACCACTGCTAATATTAAGCCCAACCATATTTGAAAAACAGGCAACCGAAAAAAGTATTATCCAATAATGAAAAGTTAGCCCGTTTATTTCGAGAATTGCATTACCTATAACAACAAAACTTAGGGTTTGAAGTGCCGAAATAGCAAAAAGCACTACTATTTTACTGTTTAAAAAACTTAAACGGCTCAAATTTAAAAATGACTCTCTCTTTAGTAATTTACGGTCTTTTATAATTTCTTCGGCGCTTACGTTTAATCCCAGAAACAATGATACTACCACGCACATGAACAAATATGCAGGAATATTAACATTTTCAGCAAAAATGTATAGGTTGGGATTATCAGATGAGCCAAACAGAAATTTTGTGCAAAAACCAAGGATTAATGCCAATACCGGTGCCTCCAAAATGTTAATTGCAAGGTATTGTTTGTCCTTAAGTTTTGAGAAGGCATCACGCACAGCAAAAATCCTGAACTGTTTTCGGCGTCCCGGTATGCTAAAATGGTTTTGGGGTAATGGTTCCTTTTTATCTATCTGCCTTTTCGATTTCCATTCGTATTTATTTTCAAAATTCTCAATGTAAAGTTTATACCATTCCTCAGGTCTTACTTTACGTTGACGAATAAGCCGGCCATAGGGGTTAACCATTCGGGCCTCAATAATACGAAGTGGTTGTTCGGTTTTTACATTTCCACAAACATAACATTCTCTTTCTTCGGGGTTTACATAGCTTGCTTCTTTTTTAAAATAGGCTATGGCATCCATTGGGTTGCCACTGTAGATAATTCGTCCGCCTTTGTCAATCATCAACAGCTTATCCAGCATCTTGTATAATTCTGATGATGGCTGGTGTATGTTAATAATTACTAGTTTACCCTTTAAAACCTGTCGTTTTAACAAAAGCATTACTTTTTCTGAATCCATTGATGATAATCCTGATGTAGGTTCATCAACAAAAAGAATTGAAGGTTCCCGTATTAACTCAAGAGCTATATTTAATCGTTTTCGCTGACCACCGCTAAGAATTTTATTGAGGGGTGTACCAACAATTAAATCTCTTGCTTCAACCAAATCAAAATCCTGCAAGGCATCTTCCACCCTTTTTTTTATTGCCGAACGTTTTAGATTATTGAAGCAAAGCCTGGCGTTATACCACAGATTTTCAAAAACAGTAAGCTCTTCCTTAAGAAGGTCATCTTGAGGTACATATCCTATTACACCATGCAGATTTTTTTTTTCGGTGTGCAGATTGTATCCGTTAATAGTAATAACCCCCTGGCTAAGTTTGTAATTGCCGTTTAGTACGTTTAAAAGGGTTGATTTACCGGTACCGCTACCGCCCATAATACCAACCAGTTGGCCTGATCTGCCGGTAAAGCTGAATGGATGAATACCAGTTTGGTTGTTATTGAATTTGTAAGAAATATCAACTGCCCTGTAAATAATCCGACCTTTATCTACATGGTGAATGAACTTTTCAGCTACGCGACTGTAATAAACAGGAGGCATCATTGATGTTTTTATTACTGAACCAACTGCCAAGGCATAAATTCTGTTTTGTTCAACTTTATGCCCGTTGAGGTACATGTTCCGCGGCCCCGAATATCTGAAAAAGAATGAGTTGGTGCTGGTAACATGAATTACCCATACAAAAACCTGTTGCTTAGGATTGTAAAGTATCTTTACTTCCGGATGTGGCGATTCATTTTGCCCGCTTATTAGCATTACAGTGCTTTTATCGGGTACTTCAAGCGGCGATTTAAGAATAAAACTCTTTAAGTTTGTATAATCAGATTTTTCTATTTTGAATTTATCGGCCAATAAATCCACAAATCTTTCTTCTGCTTCACCAATTTCATCATCTTTTTTTAAGAAATCGAGTAATTGGACAAACAGAAGTATCTTCGGCTCCTGTTCAAGTTCAGAGTTTATTTTGGCTGATATGTTGAGAATACGCGATTGATTATCGTGTGTTTGTTTTTCAATAAGGGATTGGTCGTCGGTGTAAACGCTCGAGTGATATCTGTTTAGGTAAACGTCAAATCGCCCCAGATATTTTTGAACATATTCGGTGTTGAATTGCCGCGAAAGGAAATCTTCAACTATAAAACGTGCCTTTCCTGTTTTGCTCTCTTTACGTATGTCAGTGAGTAGGGCAAAAAGCTGCATCAGGGCTTCAAGCAGGGCTTCGCTCATGGGTTTTTACGGCTTTGTTGTAAACATAAACCTTTTAACAGGTTGTGTTAATTATTGAACCGATATATTGAAGTTCGGTTTTTTAATGGGTTGAATATACAAAAAAATAGGATTTAATAGAAAGTAAACATATTAACCCATTATTAACTGGTTTAATTTTTTATCTGGGGGTAAATTTTAAAGACCCCTACTTTCCTGGCGTACATGTTTGCCGAACAGTTTGGAAGACTTGAAGAATTTTGCCCAAGTAGGTTTTCAATTAATTACATTGATCTTTGGCTCTTAGTAAATCAAGGGGCCTTAGTTGATCCTGGGGCAATTAATGTTTCCTGAAAAAACCGGAAAGGTAGTGGTTTTTGTAAACACATTAATTTCAATAAAATAAAAAGGGCACGGAATTTCTGCCGTGCCCTTTTACCAACTTAATCTAAATCTATGAAAAAAAAACTGGTAAGACTTAATTTTGAATTATGATGGAGCAACGTTATAATTTAACAAGTTCTGTGTCCATCAATATCTTTAAAATCAATTTCATATTTTGTATTGTTATTAAGTGTTATTATAGCTCCCAATGTTGAATAATTTGGGGTAACTTCCATTATTTTAATATCCTTTATGGGCAACAATTCGTCTTCTGCCCACCCTGAGTTGTCCATTTTATGTAACATAACTGTTATCATTAACTCCATTGGAGGATTTTTTGCCAATCTCTTTTTATGAGCATAAATTACAGTGCTTTCATCAGCTTCTGCATTACGGTTTTCATGCACCATAATATCCAGGTTATCCCATCCATAGTAGGAAATAAGTGCAATACTCCGGCCTGGAATTGATGCGGTAATAATTTTTTTACCTTTAAGCTCAAATTGTTTAATTGCAGGCTTTATGCCTTTAATATGAGGCAATCCAAAATGGCCAAGGGTTAATTCGTACTCAAAGGCCAATCGTGAACGATCAACTCTGATTACACCACCCGGAAGAGTTATTTCAGCCAAATCAATTATATATCCTACTCCATTGTTAGGTGGTTTACGCATTATTGCCTGACGATAAAGTACCTCATCGCGAACCCCGTTATACATCATACTTTGCGAAGTTGTGTAATAGGTGTTTTTTTCCGAATCGTTGGCCACGGTTAATCCGGTGAGATAAAAGTTCACGTCATCACCTCTTACGTCTCTTGGGTCCAAACTTCTGAAACTGTACTCCATTGATGTACCACCTTCAGGATTATGGTCCTCCCATGGGAAATGAGTATTATATACCAACTTGGAGTAATTTGGGTCATCGTAGTAAACTTTACCGGGAATAATTTCTGATGTGCCTGTTTTTCCATGGTTTACAAGTACCAATCCGGGATTTTCCAAAATTACTTTGTTTGAATCATTACCCAGTTTTTCCCACATCCCTTCATTTTCTTTTGCTGTCCAGAATGGTGAATCATCAGGTAAAGCCAGACAAATGAAAGGTAAAAACATTAAAAACGGGCTTGCGGCACAACTGTAATTTTGAACCATGTACTCTTTTTGTCCGTAAAACCCTAAACTTGGTATATCATTATAGTAAAACTCATCTTTTGTTACAAATTGCAGCAACGAGCCTGAGCATAATCTTCTTGCCCATCCTGCGTCAAGTTGAGTTTTTTCCTTCAACATAAATGCTACAGGAAAGGCTCCTGAAACCCAAGTTCGGTAGCAGATACTTCTTGACCACATGTTTATATACCCGTCACGACCAAAAAATGAAGGCAGGGACTCCATAAGTTTTTGGGCCGACTTTTCAATTATGGCTGCAATTTCAGGATAATATTCATCTCCAAAAGTCCGGTTCCAAATAGTTGTATAAACAATAAACAGGCTAATGGAATAGTAGTTATAAGTCTGCTCAAGATACCAGCCATTACCCGAGTGGTATGATGCAACCCATAATAGATGACTTTTTAGTAAGTCATCATCAATCTCATATCCATATTTTTTCAGGAATGAAAGGGTCACAATGTTAAATATTCTCCAGTTATTTTGAGTTGTTCTGTGATGAGCCCACTTTGAAATGGTTACAACCATTTCTTTCTTTTGTTTTTCAGTAAAATGCGACCAAATAGTGTCAGGCATTAACAAAAGGGTTTTAAATAACCCTCCAAACTCACAGGTAAACTGGTAGTTTGAATCAGGCAGTTCTTCCGGTAGTGGTAAAGAATTTGGATGCCCCGGGGTAAAAGCATTATAAAGTTGTAAACTGTAATAATCCCTTAAATTAATATTGTTTATTGTTGTTTCAGGGTCAATATGAATCAGAGGCCCGGCAAGGGTAAAAGTTCTTTCCAATGCTTCAAATTCCAAAGATCTGTGTCTCCAGGCAGGAGCATTTGGCTGGGGATATGTTTTACCTGGTACTGTGGGAAATGTTAAGGGGGTTTCAAGTGAATGAACGTTTTTTAATGCTCTTTCCAACAAATATTTTGCACACTCTATGTAATGTTTTTTTGACATCCCTGTATAAGGACTCAATTCAAAATCGGGGTTTTTTACTTCAAAAGCCTGTCTCATATAATTTTTAAAATCAATAACTATTTTTTAAATTTCCTTCACGTACAATTAAATCCAAATTGAATTGTTCCCCTATATAATAAATTTTGTAGCTACAATGTTAAGTTTATGTTTAATATATTATTACGGTGTAAAAATAGATTAAAAAAAAACATACATCAAGTAGTATATTTGCGGTTGTAAATGTTATTTTTGCACATATTTTGATTATTTAAATTCTATATCAATGAAAGGCTCAAGGAACATAATGTATGAGCAGGTTTTAATGCCTGATGGAAGTCCAATAAAAGTTAAATGGAACGATTACCCCCATTTTACATACCCCTGGCACTTTCATAGTGAAATAGAGATAGTATATGTAATAAAAAGTTATGGAAGCAGGTTTATTGGCGATAGTTTTGAAAAATTCAGGGAAGGCGACCTGGTTTTGGTTGGAAGCCAAATCCCGCATTATTGGAAAAATGATGAAGCTTTCCATCAGGGTAATCCTGAATTGAAAGTAAATGCTGTTGTTGTGCAGTTTACCCCTGATTTTATGGACAGGGCAATTTCAACATATCCGGAATTTGCCCACGTCCGGGAATTATTTGTAAAGGCTGAACATGGAGTACATTTTTCAGCAAAATTTACAGAGTCGATAGGTAAATCAATTATTGAATTAACTAAAACCGAAGGATTTGAGCGGTTTATTTTGCTTTTAAAAATTCTTGATGCAATGGCCCGGACAAAGGATTACAAATTACTGGCCACTCCCAATTTTAAGCAATATCCGTTAAACGTTAAAGACCAAAGACTAAATAAAATACTAAACTACTTAAACCTCAATTATACACGTAGGATATCCTTGTCGCAACTTTCAAATCAGTTTGGAATGAATAGTTCGGCTTTCAGCCGTTATTTTAAGGAAAAAACAGGATGTACCTTAGTGTTGTATATTAATGAATTGCGTATTAAATATGCCTGTAAACTTCTTCAGAACAAGCATAACTCTATATCGCATGTATGTTTTGAATGCGGATTTAATAATTTATCCAATTTTAACCGTTTCTTCAAAGCAGCCATGAAAATGACCCCAAAAGAGTATTCCAGCCAGTTTCAATAACCTTGTATTATTAATAAATCACCAATTTATCATTACTTTTGCATACTTCGAACATTGAGATATTAACTTTTGTTTTAGCCATTAGTATTTGATATTAGCTTATAACAACTGTATTATATCTGATTTGGTATTGGTAAAGTTGTTTCTTTTTATTACAGTTTAAAAGTAGAAATGTCCAAAACACATCAATTAAAAAAAGCGGTTAGGGAGAGGGTGCTATTGCTGGATGGAGCAATGGGAAGCCTTATACAAAACTATAAACTTACTGAAAATGATTTCCGGGGAGAAAGGTTCGCCAATCATCCGGCGTTGCTTCAGGGAAATAACGATATACTTTCGCTTACGCGGCCTGATATTATTAAAACCATTCATGAGTTATATTTAAAGGCAGGTTCTGATATTATTGAAACCAATACCTTTAATTCAACCGGAATTTCACAGGCCGATTACCAAATGGAGCCATTTGTTTATGAAATTAACAAAGAATCGGCAAGGCTTGCAGTAAATGCTGCCAATAAATTTTCAACATTGTACAGGCCAAGGTTTGTAGCTGGCTCAATGGGACCAACCAATAAAACTGCGTCATTATCCCCCGATGTTAATAATCCGGGGTACAGAGCTGTTGATTTTGATCAACTGGCTGACTCATACAGTGAACAGGCCGCCGGATTACTCGACGGGGGTGTAGATATTCTCCTGCTCGAAACAATTTTCGACACCCTAAATGCCAAGGCAGCCCTTTTTGGAATTAACAGGGAGTTAAAGAAAAGAGGATTGATTGATTTTCCGATAATGGTATCGGTAACGGTTTCAGATTCAAGCGGCCGTACTCTTTCAGGTCAGACATTGGATGCCTTTTTAATTTCTGTTTCACATATCCCATTGTTTTCTATAGGATTAAACTGCGCCTTTGGGGCATCTCAGCTAAGAACTTATGTTGAGGAGATTGGCCGTAAATCTCATTTTTTTGTTAGCGCCTACCCAAACGCGGGATTACCAAACCAGTTTGGAGAGTACGATGAAACACCCGGTCAAATGGCGCCCCAGATACTTGATTATTTAAAACGTGGGTTGGTAAACATAATTGGTGGTTGTTGTGGTACAACACCAGAGCATATAGCAGCATTTGCCCGGCTTTTAAAAGATGCAGTTCCACATGTTCCGCCGGTTTTGGAAAAAACCACCATGGTTAGCGGGTTGGAATCTGTTGTGTTGGGCAAAAACATTAATTTTGTTAATATAGGAGAAAGAACTAATGTGGCCGGATCAAAAAAATTTGCCCGTCTGATAAGAGAAGAAAAGTATGAAGATGCCCTCTCGGTGGCAAGGGATATGGTTGAGGGTGGAGCCCAGATTATTGATGTAAATATGGATGATGCTATGCTTGATGCTCAAAAGGAGATGGTAACATTTCTTCATCTTATGGCCTCGGAACCCGAAATAGCCAGGTTACCTGTAATGATTGATTCTTCGCGGTGGGAGGTGCTTGAAGCCGGCCTTAAATGTTTACAGGGAAAATGCATTGTTAACTCAATTAGCCTTAAAGAGGGTGAGGAGCAGTTTCTTCAGTATGCCGGCAAAATTATGGAGTATGGTGCAGCGGTTGTTGTAATGGCATTTGATGAAAAAGGACAGGCAGATACTTTTGAGAGGCGGATAGAAATTTGCAGCAGGGCATACAATCTCCTTACCCAAAAAATTGGGTTTCTGCCTGAGAATATAATTTTTGACCCCAATGTACTGGCAATAGCCACAGGAATTGAGGAGCATAACTCCTATGGGGTTGATTTTATTAGAGCCACTAAATGGATTAAAGAGAATTTGCCACATGCCAGGGTTAGCGGAGGAGTAAGCAATCTCTCATTCTCTTTTAGAGGTAATGATCTTGTTAGAGAGGCAATCCATTCGGTTTTTCTTTATCATGCAATTCAGGCAGGAATGGATATGGGAATTGTAAATCCTGGAATGCTTCAGATTTATGATGAAATTGAACCTGAACTACTTCAGTTGGTTGAGGATGTAGTATTAAACAAACACCCTGATGCGACTGAAAAACTGGTGGATATGGCCGGAAGCTATCTATCCAAAAATTCAGGGTTAAAAACAGGTGCCGTTGATGAATGGCGTCAAATGCCAGTTCAAAACAGGTTACACCATAGCCTGGTTAAAGGAATTTTCGATTACCTGGAGGAAGATCTTGAAGAAGCACGTGGGTTATACCCATCGGCATTAGATATTATCGAAGGGCCATTAATGGACGGGATGAATATTGTAGGCGATTTATTTGGGTCAGGTAAAATGTTTTTACCACAGGTGGTAAAAACCGCCCGAACAATGAAAAAAGCTGTTGCATGGCTTCAACCGTTTATTGAAGAAGAGAAAAGGTTATCAGGGAATGTTCACAAAAAGGCAGGTCGTATTTTGATGGCAACTGTTAAGGGTGATGTTCACGATATTGGGAAAAATATTGTTGGGGTAATTCTGGCTTGCAACAATTATGATGTAATTGATTTGGGGGTAATGGTTCCAACTGATAGAATTTTACATGAAGCCCTTGAGCAAAATGCTGATATAATTGGACTTAGCGGACTGATTACTCCATCGTTGGAAGAAATGGTTAATGTGGCCCGTGAAATGGAACGAAAAGGTATTAAAAAGCCACTGTTAATTGGGGGGGCAACAACTTCAAGTGTTCATACGGCAGTTAAAATTGAACCAGCCTATTCCGGACCGGTGGTTCATGTAAAAGATGCCTCCAAAAGTGCACAGGTTGTTGGGGCGCTGATGTCAGAACGTGATAAACTGCAGTTTGAGAAAACCATAAGGTCGGAATACCAAAGATTACGTGATGCCAATCAAAACAAAAATGAAATTAAAATAAAACCCATTTGTGAAGCAAGAAAGAACCATTTTCCAGTTAATTGGAGTGATTACAAACCTGCAACCCCTAATTTTTTGGGGGTAAAAGTTTTTAACGATTATCCTTTAAATGAAATTATACCTTTTATAGACTGGACTTTTTTTTATCACGCCTGGCGTTTAACTGGTAATTATGACGGAATTGATGAGGTAGTTGATAAGGCCTCTGAAAACAAATGGCTGCAAAAATTCCCATCAGAAACAGGGCGTGAAAAAGCCATTGAAGCACTAAAGCTATATCGCGATGCAAAACAAATGCTTGAACTGGTAGTTAAGGAAAAAATTGTTACAGCTAAAGCAGTAATTGGTATTTTTCCTGCAAACAGTAATGGCGACGATATTGATGTATATGATTACTCAAATCCTGTTGTTAAAAAGGGGACCATTCATAATATAAGAGAACAGCAGGAAAAACAGGGCAAGGAACACTATTATTGTCTTTCAGATTTTGTTGCCCCCAAAGCTGCCGGAATAAATGATTATATTGGCGCATTTGCAGTTACCGCAGGTCATGGAATTGAACGGTGGATTGAGAAATTTGAAAAAGAGAGTGATGATTATAGTGCAATACTATTAAAAGCCCTGGCCGACCGTTTGGCCGAAGCCCTGGCTGAACTGATGCATTTCAGGATAAGACGCGAGTTTTGGGGGTATGCTCCCAATGAGGTTTTTGATTATGATAATATTGTACGTGAGAGGTACAGAGGAATTCGGCCGGCTTTAGGTTACCCGGCTTGTCCCGACCATAGTGAAAAGGAGTTTTTGTTTAAACTGATTGATGTTGAAAAAAATGTTGGTATTAAACTAACAGAGCATTTTAGTATGTACCCAAACGCATCAGTTAGTGGAATTTATATGGCACATCCTGAGGCTGTTTATTTTGGAGTTGGAAAAATAGGGGAGGACCAGGTAAGGGATTTAGCAGGAAGAAAAGGAATTTCTATTCCGGAAACAGAAAAATGGATACCTTTGAACCTTTCTTACAAATAAGATTCATTTAATTTTCAATAATCACAGTTTAATCATGTCAACCGCAGCCCAACTTATTAAAGATTTAACAAAACCGGCTTTTTCGTTTGAACTTCTACCTCCTGTAAAAGGAAACAGTATTAACAGGGTTTTCAAAACAATTGATGCGTTAAAAGAATTTAACCCTTTGTATATTAACATTACTTCGCATCGCGACGAGGTTATTTTTATAAATACCCAAAAAGGATTGTTTGAACGAAAAGTAATTCGTAAAAGACCGGGCACGGTTGCTGTTGCAGCATCAATTCAACATAAATACGGAATTAAAGTTATTCCTCATATTATTTGCAGTGGTTTTACACGAAGCGAAACCGAATATGCTTTGCTGGATTTGAATTTTTTAGGTATTCACGATCTTTTGTTATTAAGGGGCGATAACAGTTCTAAAGAGAGGTTTAATCAACCCTACGAAGAGGGTAATAAATATGCAATTGATTTGGTCAAACAGGTTAATGATTTGAACAAAGGAATATTTCTTGATAACACCCAGGCCGAAGCTTTTGAAACCCCATTTAGTTTTGGAGTAGCCGGGTATCCCGAAAAACATGAGGAAGCACCCAACCTTGACTCTGATATATACTGGTTAAAAAAGAAAGTTGATGCCGGGGCTGAGTATGTTATTACACAAATGTTTTTTGATAATAAACGCTATTTCGAATTTGTTGAAAAAGCAAGGCAGGCAGGAATTAACGTTCCTATTATTCCGGGGCTTAAGCCGGTAACTTTAATGAACCAACTATCTGTTTTGCCAAAAATTTTTCACGTTGATATTCCGGAGGCTTTTGCAAAAGAAATAAGGGCTTGCAAGACCGATGAAGATGTTGTTAAGGTTGGTATTGATTGGTGTATCTCGCAGGCCAGGGAATTGCTGGGAAACGGGGTAAACCTCCTTCATTTTTACACCATGATGGCTACCCAAAGCGTTAAACAGGTGGCCGAAAAAATATATTAATCAGGATTAAACAACAGAAAGGTCCCTGAAGCCAGACTATTAACTTAATTATTTAATTTGGGGTCAGTTCTTTTCTTTTGCCAAAAAGTGAAAATTGAAGTACATTAGAACTTCTGCAAAAAATATCGCTATGCAAATGAAATCGATAAATCCGTTTAATGGTGAAATTATCCATGTATATGATGAGTTTCAATGGGGTGAGATTGATGCGTGCCTTGATCATGCAACTGCCTCATATTATCAGTGGAGGCAAACATCAGTCAGCAAACGGGTGGGGTTATTCTGTTTACTTGCCGACGCACTTCTAGAAAAAAAAGAAGGTTTGGCTGTTATAATTTCCCTGGAAATGGGAAAACCCATAACCGAATCCCGTTCAGAAATTGAAAAATGTGCATGGGTTTGCAGATATTATGCTGAAAAAGCAGATAACTTCCTTGCCAGGGTAAATGTGGCTACGGAATACAGCCACTCTTATTATACATACCAGCCACTGGGCCCTGTTTTGGCCATTATGCCTTGGAACTACCCTTTTTGGCAAGTATTCCGATTTGCTATACCCGCTCTTTTGGCAGGAAATACAGTGCTTTTAAAACATGCATCAAATGTCCCAGCCTGTGCTTTAGCCATTGAAAATTTGTTTATGGAGGCAGGTTTTCCATTTAAAACTTTTCAATCCATTCTGGTATCAAGTCGCAAGGTTGAGAATATTATTTCTGATAAAAGAATAACAGCTGTAACATTTACAGGGAGTACCCCGGCGGGAAGAATAATAGGCGAACAATGCGGGCGTAATATCAAAAAGGTTGTAATGGAACTGGGGGGTAGCGATCCGTATATTATCCTGGCCGATGCCGACATTGAGAAGGCAGCCGATATTTGTGTAAAGGCACGTACTTTAAATGCAGGACAAAGCTGTATATCGGCCAAAAGGTTTATTGTGGAAGCCCCGGCTTACGAGCAGTTTAAAAACCGGATTGTTGAAAAAATGAGTGAGATAGTGGTTGGTGACCCCCTGAATGAAACAACCCAACTGGGGCCACTGGCCCGAAACAATATCAGGTTAGATCTGCAAATGCAGGTGAACAACAGTATTTCAAAGGGTGCAAAACTTATTTTAGGGGGAGATAATCCTGAAATAACAGGGGCTTTCTACCCTCCAACAATTCTTACTGATATTAAACCGGGGATGCCTGCATATCATGATGAATTGTTTGGCCCGGTGGCGGGTATAATAAAGGTGGAAAACGAAAGGGATGCCATTTGCGTTGCCAACGATACAAATTTCGGTCTGGGTGCAGCAATATTTACATCCGATATAGAAAAGGGACGGTTATTGGCCGAATTGGAGATTGAAGCAGGAACCTGTTTTGTGAATGATTTTGTTCGTTCTGACCCCCGGTTACCTTTTGGAGGAATAAAAGAAAGCGGATTTGGAAGAGAACTTTCACACTTTGGAATCCATGAATTTATGAATGTTAAAACTATCGTAGTAAGTTAAAATGGATTTTAAAACTGCTTTTTCAAAAACCGCTGATATTTGCGCGCGCGGGGAAAAATGCTGTTCCGAAATAAGGGAAAAATTAAGCGGCTGGAACGTTGATAATGATATTATTGAAAAGGTTTTGGTGAAACTGGTGGATGAAAAGTATATAGATGAAAACCGTTTTGCCGAATCATATGTACGTGATAAGTTCAGGTTTAACAAATGGGGAAGAAAAAAAATAACCTGGCATTTGCGAAGGAAATATATTGATTATAATATTATTGGTTCTGCACTATCTGTTTTGGATGAAAGTGAATATGGTAATGTGCTTTTAAGTTTATTGAAAAATAAGGAAAAAACAATTTCGGGGTATAATTCACAAAGGAAACGGGATGCCCTGATCCGGTTTGGGATATCACGAGGTTTTGAAATTGATGATATCATAAAAATATTGGACCGATTGTTGTAATAGGTCAAATAGTTTTGTATTAAAATTTAAAATCCCTAATAATAAAAATTAAGAAAACAGATTAAAGTATACATTAGCCCGGATATATATGATGAGCCCGATTTGTTGAGCAACTTAATTGAATGGATCGAAAATCGGCAAATTAAGCTCAGCTTTGACTATTGGTTTACCATGAATTGAAGGTCGAATTAGCCAGGGCGGCTTAGCCGCTTGGTTTACCAGGAATTGAAAACAGGCAGAGGCAAAATTCATAATGCAAGTTCCACTGTAGTATAGGGACAGGCAACCAGGGCTTATTTTAAAAATTATTTACGTATGAAACAACATCTACCTAACTTAATCTTACTTTTTTTAGTGGTTTTTATTTTTGCCCAAAATTCAGATGCAGCTCCTAAACCGCGTTGGGTTAAACAACGACCATCATACCCCGATTATTTTATCGGCATTGGTATGGCATATAAAAACCCCGCCGACAGGGAAATGCAATATGCCCAGGATGCCCGAAACAAAGCCCTTAGAGAAATGGGTTCAGAAATAAAAGTAACCATTTCATCAAACTCATTATTGCACCAGTTCGAGGATAATAACTTGTTTCGCGAAGAATTTGAGTCAAAAATTTATACATCAGTAGCACAAACGCTTGAAGGTTATGAAGTTATTACCTGGCAAAACCGAAAGGAATACTGGGTTATGGTTAAGCTTAACAAGGAGAGGTACGAGCTTAAACGCAGGCAAAAATTAGATCAGGCAAAAATGCTCGCTTCATCCTTTTTTCAAAATGCACGGAAAGCCGCCGCCAATGGCGAAATTTCCCAGGCAATATCAAATTATTTTAAAGCTGTTACTGCTCTTCAAAATCATGTTGAAGATGATTTGACTCATCAAACAGCCATGGGGAAAATAAACTATGGTGTTGATATTATGAACGATTTAAGATTGCTTTACCGAAATATTGTTATGCGGCCCGTAAAATCATTATATCTGGTTGAGTTCTCACGCCAAATGCAGGAACCCTTAATGCTGCAGGTAGTAAAGAAAGAGAATGGTAATGAAATACCGGTGCAGGGGTTACCCGTTGTTTTTTCATTTTCGCGTGGCGAAGGAGTATTAATGCCTCAGCAGGTAACTGATTATAACGGCAATATTCAATGTGTTATAAGCAGGCTTGTTTCAAAACGAAAACAGCAGGAAATTACAGCTTGCCTTGATCTGGCTGCAATTTTAAAGGGTGATAACCTGAACAGTCCTTTGTTACCTTACTTTTTTCCGGGTGAAGATTTACCATGCACCAGTTTTGGAATTGAAATGAATAAGGCAAAGGCTTTTCTTGAACTTGATGAATCTGTTTTTGGGTATTCAGATAAAAACTTACCCTTTGGGAATATTATCAGGTCCGACTTAAATGAAAACTTCTTTACTTTTACAGATAACCGGCAGGATGCCTCTTATATTGTGAGTCTCTCTTTAAGGTTTAGAAAAGGTGATGAAAAAAAAGGAACAGGTTATTCTGTATATATAGTATATGGGGATTTACACCTTTCGGTTGTTTCAACTCAGCAACAGGCTGAGATTTTTTCTGATGGATTTTTGGAGATAAGGGGGATGAAACCCGGAAGCTACGACCACGCATTAAAAGAATCTCGCGAAAAAATTATGGAGAAGTTCAGATCGGAAATATTGCCAAAACTTGAAGAAGTTGATATGTAACCAGAAACTATTACCGGGTTTTTTCTATACTTGCAGGCAGTTTAATCCTTCCGGTTGGGTTAAAGGAATAAATAATACCAGGAAAGGCGGTAATAGCCGATGCCGCATAAAACAAAATACTTAATGCAACCGCATATGTTTCGTTTATGCCAAGGTATTTGGCCCCAATCAGAAATGTTATTTCCCTTGCGCCAATCCCTCCTAAAGTAATAGGTATTGACCCCATAATTGCTGATAAAAAGAAAAGAAAAATATAATTCAGGTACATATCCGTTAACTTAACACTTAATGATTGCAGTATCATAAAAGCAGCAAACATTTGAAAAGCCTGGACTACCAACGCCCAACCCATAACCTTTGTAAATGCAGGGGTGAGAGATTTATTAAAGAAATGGAGAAACAGATAAAAAAGTAACCCAATCAATGGGAATAGGGCCCAAACCCATTGCTGAAACGGAAAGCTAAACTCAATGCCCGGGGTTAAAACAATCAATATTATTACAATAATTGAAAGACCGCTGATTCTGTCTGATAATATAACCCCAATTATTTTTTTTATGGGCGAATTAGTATGCCGGCCAAGCCAGTAAACCTTAAACCCGTCACCGCCAACACCACCGGGTAAAAACAAATTGTAAAAAAGTCCGAGCCAATAAAGTTTAATATTATCAAAGCTACTAATAGTAAGGGCTATTTGCCTGAAAAAACAATTAAGGCGAATAGCTGCGGCAATTTGTGACATGGCATAAAGCATTAAAGCCAGTATAAGAAAACCTGGCCGGGCTGATTCTATAGCCTCCTTAATAAGAAAAAAATCAAGACTGGTAGCAACATAATACAATGCAGCCACACTTAAAATAATTTTAAGAATAATTTTTAAGTTTTTATTTTTCACCTGTGAAAATCTTTGAAAATAATTGAGGGTTTTTATCTGATAAGCTCACTTCTGTTGGTATCCAGTTTCATAAAAATGAATAGAAGTATTGAAAACCCCCATAATGACGAGCCCCCATAACTAAAAAAAGGCAAAGGTATCCCAATTACCGGTGCTAACCCAATTGTCATGCCAATATTTATGGCAAAATGGAAAAAGAATATGCCAACAACGCCATAACCATAAACACGGCTGAAAACTGAATGCTGTCTTTCTGCAATTATAATCAACCTTATCAAAAGCATAACAAAAAGAATAACAACTGCCGAAGTACCTATAAATCCCCATTCCTCGCCTACTGTACAAAAAATAAAATCAGTACTTTGTTCGGGTACAAATTCAAATTTAGTTTGGGTTCCCTGTAAAAACCCCTTTCCTGAAAAACCACCTGAACCAATTGCAATTTTTGACTGGTTAACATTATATCCCGCTCCAAGCGGGTCTTCCTTTAAGCCAAGAAGAACCTTAATTCTTGAGCGTTGATATTCGGTTAAGGCTTTTTCAAAAATATAGTCGGTTGAATATGCAAATAAAACCGAACCCCAAAACATTATCAGATATACCCATATGATTGAAAGCCTTCTTTGTAAAGCCTTGAAAGCCATAAACAAAGCATAACCTGTTATTGAAATAAAGGCTGCAAATTCATAATTAATCTCTCCATTTTTTATGTGCATAAAAATTGCCGATAAACCAAAGAAAACAAGCGCCGTTGCCAAAGCAAACAAAGACTCCTTTCTAAAGCCCCTCAAAAATATTAAGAAAATAAGACTTGCTGCCAGAACCATGTAAATGGCCGAATTTGAAATAATAAGGGTCAGGACAAATATTATTACTGCTATAAAACCAAACAGTACCACATATGGAGACATACCTTCCCTGAAAAACAAAATAAAGAAAGCAATAAAAACAAGTGCCGATCCAACATCATTTTGGAGTATAATTATCCCAAACGGAAGAAACCAAATTAACCCCAGTTTTAATAAATCTTTAGTTTTTAGAATTGAAAATTCAAATCTGCTCATTACCCTTGAAATGGCCAGAGCTGATGCAACTTTGGCAACCTCAACAGGCTGAAAACGTGAATTTCCTATTTGAAACCAGGCTTTGGCCCCGTTAATTTCAACTCCAAATACTAATACAGCAATTAATAAAAAGATGCTGATACCATAAAAAATATATGCAAATTCAACAAAAAGTTTACTGTCGCTAAGTAGAATTACCCCAACCGAAATAAGTGAAACAACTATCCATATCAACTGCTTGAAATACTCTTTGTTAACTTCAAAGAAGAGAGTCGAGTCAGGGTTTGTGTTTGCCGCATACAGGTTAAGCCACCCGAATGTAATAAGTATCAGGTAAAGGACCAGTATAATGCGGTCTACTCCTTTTTTAGTTTTAGAATTTGGTCTCATTAATCAGGTTTGCTTCAGACATTCTGGTTTCAAGCCATAAACGTGTTGAGTCTATTTCATTTTTAAGATACTTTTCAACCATAAGGCTGGCAATAGGTGCTGCATAGGTAGCCCCAAATCCACCATTTTCAACATAAACAGCAATAGCAATTTTTGGATTTTCCTTAGGTGCAAATGCAATAAAAATACTATGGTCTTTTCCGTGAGGGTTTTGTGCCGTTCCTGTTTTACCACATATTTTAATATCCTGAATTCTTGCAATGCGGGCAGTTGAACCATAATCACCCCAAACAGCCTGTTCCATCCCGTCAATTACAGGGTTAAAATGAACGGAGTCAATACCGGTATAATGTAAAGTTTTAAACCTGTTAGGTATAGTGTCCGTTTTCACCGATTTTAAAATATGCGGAGTGTAATAATGCCCTTTATTTGCAATTGCTGCTGTCATATTGGCCATTTGAAGCGGTGTGGTTAATAATTCTCCCTGCCCTATAGAAAGGGAAATTACAGTTAAGGAACCCCATCTGCCTTTGTATATTCTGTTGTAATATGAACTTCCGGGAATAAAGCCTTTGTTTTCGTTAAAGAAGTCAGATCCCAGCTTATCACCGAATCCAAATTTCAAAATGTAATCTTTCCATTTGTCAAGGCCTTTTTGTGGGGATCCAAAAGCCGGCTTATCAAGTATGTTGCGAAATACACTACAATAATATGCATTGCATGAATTTGATATTGATGGAACTAAATCGAGTGGTGAAGAGTGAGGGTGGCACCCAACTGATAATCCTCTTGCATGATACCCCATTTGACAACCGTAACGGGTTGACTCTTTTAAAACCCCTTCTTGTAAACCAATTAATGCAATTACAGTTTTAAATGTTGACCCGGGAGGGTACCCCGACATAATTGCGCGGTTTAATAGCGGGTAAAGCGGATCAGATGACAAATCCGGAAAATTATTGGTGCGTTCCCTGCCAACTAATAAAGCAGGATCATATCCAGGGCTTGAAATCAATGAAAGGATTTCTCCCGATGCAGGTTCAATTGCAACAATACTGCCAATTTTATTCTGCATCAGAAACTCTCCGTAGGCTTGTAAATCAATGTCAATTGTTAGGGTAAGGTCTTTACCTGAAACTGCCGATGAATCAAGTTTCCCATCCCTTAAAGGTCCTTTGTCCCTCCCATGAACATCAACCATTATATACCTCGAACCTTTTTTACCCCTTAAATATGTTTCGTAGCTGTTTTCAATTCCGCTAATACCCATATAATCACCCAAGGCGTAGTAAGGATCGTTTTGAAGAACAGCATCATTTACTTCACCTATATATCCTAAAACATGTGCTGCATTTTTATACTGGTAATTCCTAAGAGTACGTCTTTGTACATAAAAACCACTGAATTTATAAAGCTTTTCCTGTAAAACACCATAGTTTTCGGCCGATAACTGCTTATAAAAAACATAGGGTTTAAAAGTTGATGCCTTTTTTCTTTTAATATTCTGGCGTAACTCCGAAAAAAGGCCATCCAGTTCCTGCCTCGAAATTTTTAAGATATTGCAAAAATCAAGGGTGTCAAACGGTTTTACCTCTCGCGGAATAATCATAACATCGTAAACGGCCTTGTTGGCAACAAGTAATTTGTTATTACGGTCAAAAATTAACCCCCTGGATGGAAATTCCGTGATTTTGCGTTGAGTGTTACTTTCGGCAAAAAATTTATATGAAGGGTCAATCACCTGAAGAAGAAAAAGGCGTATAACAAATATTAACCCTATCAGGGCTATAAAACCTGAAATTAGTATAGCTCGGTTGTTTTTTCCCACAGTTTATTGCTATTTATTTCCTTTTTGCCTTGGTCTTTCCAAACAACTGGGCAATCATAATTATCAACAAGGTAAATACGGAGCTTAAAATTATCTTCCAAAGTGTTGACCAAAACTGATTAAAACTAAATGCCTCCACAAAAAAATAAAATATATGGTGTGTTACAACACAAAGAACTGCATACTTAAAAAACCACTGGTAGCCAAATTGTGCAGGTATTGGCAAGCTACCTGGTTCAAAACCATCCCGTGGGGCAATATACCTTAAAAATACAGGTCTCATAAAGCTTAGAAAAACCATTGATGAAGCGTGCATTCCCGGTGTGTTCTGATATGTATCGATAATTAATCCTGTTATAAACCCAATGGGCAACAACGACCAGTTAGGTATTGCAATGGGTAATATCAATATAAAAAGAATGTAGGGATATGGGTTAATAAACCTGCCAAAATTAAGTTGGTTTACTATTAAAACCTGTACAATAATTATAACCAGGAAATTCAGAATATATCTAAGCCATTGATTAATCATCCTTATTTTGTTTTTCCAGGGCTTTTTGTTCGAGCCCAGTTATTTTTTCGGCAACTTCAACATAGGTTATGGATTTAAAATCAACTGAAAGTTTCACTTTAATTTTGTAAAACCCCTCACCCTCGCCTAAATTAATATCATCGATTGTACCAATTAATATCCCCTCCGGAAATATGGTTGAATATCCGCTCGTTACAACTGCTTCTCCAATATTTACAGGTGCATGGGATGGGATTTCGTTTAAATAAACATGCCTGTATGATTTTCCGTCCCATTCAAGGGAACCAAAAAAATTGGAATCTTTGAGTTTGGCCGAAATTTTTAACCGTGTATGCAGCAATGATATGGCTGTTGAATAATGTGATGAAACATTTTGAACAACCCCTACCAGCCCCCTGGCTGTAATAACTCCCATATCAGGTTTTAAACCCTTTTTCGACCCCTTATTTAGGGTAATGTAGTTGTATTTTTTATTAACTGAGTTATTTACAACTTTGGCCTGTCTGAAATTAAATTTATCTTCCGACAGGATTTCAAACTCTTTGCTGGAAAAATAATTGTTTGGCTGAACACCTCCCGTATAAGCCTGAAGCTGGGTTCGCAAAAATGCATTTTCCCTGGATAGCTCATCATTTGATTTCTTCAGGGAAAAGTAGTTTTTTAAGCTCCCCGATATTTCAAGTATTGACGCAGTAAACCTGCCCGAAGTACTTATAAAGGTTTTATTCTGATATTCGTTATAATTAACAACAAGATAAAGGGCCAGCGTTTCGAATACCAGAAACAGCAAAAAGAAATGGTATTTTTCGATAAACCGGAAAAAGTTTCTCATAGCCCTGTATCAATTTGGCTTAAATTCAAATTAATTAAAACGCATTTATCTCATAAGGAATGAATATTTTTGCCTGTATTTGAGAGCAATACCCGTTCCCCTGGCAACAGCATGCAGTGGGTTTTCGGCAATATGAAACGGTATATTCAATTTTGTTGATAAACGTCTGTCCAGCCCCCTCAATAAAGCTCCACCGCCAGCCAGGTAAATACCATTATTTACAATATCGGCATAAAGTTCAGGTGGTGTTTGCTCCAGGGCGTTCAAAATGGCTGTTTCCATTTTACTTATGCTCTTTTCAAGGCAGTGTGAAATTTCCTGGTATGAAACAGGCACCTCTATTGGTAAGGCAGTCATTTGGTTAGGCCCCTGAACAATAAAATCGGAAGGAGGATTTTCAAGCTCGGGAAGGGCAGAGCCAACTCTTATCTTAATTTCCTCAGCGGTGCGTTCACCAATTTTAATATTATGTTGACGACGCATATATTCCATTATATCGGAGGTCAAATCATCACCAGCAATACGTATTGATTTGTTTGTAACAATACCTCCCAATGATATTACTGCAATTTCAGTTGAACCTCCACCTATATCAACTACCATGTTTCCAATAGGCGCCTCAACATCTAACCCAATTCCAAGGGCAGCTGCCATCGGTTCATATATCATATATACCTCACGGCCACCGGCATGTTCGGCTGAGTCCCTTACAGCACGTAATTCAACTTCGGTACTTCCTGATGGTATGCATATAACTATGGTAAGTGAAGGTGTGAACAGCTTTTTTTTGTTGTCAATCATACTTATCATGCCTCGTATCATCTGCTCTGCAGCATTAAAATCGGCAATTACCCCATCTCTTAATGGCCGTATTGTATAAATGTTGTCATGTGTTTTTCCGTGCATTTGCCTTGCTCTTTCACCTATTGCCACAAGTTTGTCGGTTCTCCTGTCAAGAGCTACAATGCTTGGCTCATCAACAACAATCTTATCGTTGTGAATGATAATGGTATTGGCAGTACCTAAATCAATAGCCAATTCCTGAGATAAAAATGAAAAAAATCCCATCTATTCCTTTTTTAATGTTTAAAATGACGGATGCCCGTAAACACCATTGATATATTGCTATTATTACAAAAATCTATTGTTTCGTTATCACGGATTGAACCCCCCGGTTGAATAACACTTGTAATCCCCTCTTTTTGTGCTATCTCAACTGAGTCGGCAAATGGGAAAAAAGCATCAGAGGCCATAACTGAACCATTTAAATTAAAACCGAATGATTGTGCTTTTGTTATTGCATGTTTTAAGGCATCAACTCTTGATGTCTGACCCACTCCGCTGGCAACCATCTGTTTGTTTTTAGCAAGAACAATGGCGTTTGATTTTGAGTGTTTTACTATTTTGTTTGCAAATAACAGGTCTTCTGTTTCACTGGTTGATGGTTTTCTTTCAGTTACAATCTTTAAATCATTTACAGTTTCTGATGCAAGGTCTTTATCCTGAACCAAAATACCATTCAGAAGGGTTCGCGAAATGGTTTCTGACAACGGCGCATCCTTACTTACCAGAATTATGCGGTTTTTCTTAAGTTGTAATATATCTAAAGCTCCCTTCTCATATTTGGGGGCAATAATAACTTCAAAAAATATTTTGTCAATTTCTTTTGCCGACCCGGCATCAACAACGGTGTTTGTAATAATGATTCCGCCAAAGGCTGATACCGGATCACCCGCCAGGGCGTCGTTCCAGGCCTGTAGTAACGATGGCCGTGATGCAAGCCCACAAGCATTATTGTGTTTTAAAATGGCAACTGTTGTTTCGTTAAATTCAGCAATAAGACTAACTGCAGCATCTATGTCGAGAAGATTATTGTATGAAATTTCTTTACCATGCAATTGGTCAAACATTTGTTCAAAATCTCCATAAAAAGTCCCCTTTTGATGTGGGTTTTCACCATATCTTAAAACTTTGCGGTTATCTGCGCTTTGTCTTAATGCCGGGTATTCTGATTTGCTGAAATAATTAAAAATTGCAGAATCATAACCAGATGAAACAGCAAAAGCTGCAGTTGCAAATTCAAGTCGGTCACTTTCCGTAGTATTTCCTTTACCCGAAACCAACAGTTGCATTAATCGGGGATATTGATCTTGTGATGCAACCACCACTACGTCATTATAATTTTTTGCTGCCGCCCTAATAAGGGAAATACCCCCAATATCTATTTTTTCAATTATTTCTGCATGGGAGGCCCCTGATATTGCTGTTTGCTCAAAGGGGTAAAGGTCTACAATTACCAAATCAATTTCAGGAATTTCAAAATCTTTAATTTGTGTCTGATGTTCTGAATTATCACGTCGTGTTAAAATGCCCCCGAAAACCTTTGGATGTAGTGTTTTTACACGACCCCCCAAAATAGACGGATATCCGGTTAACGACTCTATACTTGTAACTTTAACACCCAAATGTTCTATAAATGATTGGGTTCCGCCGGTTGAATAAATTTTAACATCCAGATTGTTAAGAGTTGTAACTATCTCATCCAGGCCATCTTTATAATATACCGAAATTAAAGCAGATTTGATTTTTTTTTGATCTTCCATTTTTGAATTTTACGTTGGATAACTGCAAAAATAAGAAAATAAGCACATTTCTACACCGAGTTTTTAGTTTTTGTTTTAGTTTTATGTGGATTTTTATAAAATAAGCAGGTTATGAAGAAACTGGTGGTTTTCACGGGTGCAGGAATAAGTGCTGAGAGCGGTATTCCTACGTTTCGAGATATGGGAGGTATTTGGGAGAAATATGATGTAACCGAAGTTGCATCGCCTGGCGCCTGGGACAAAAACCCTGGCCTGGTTTTGGAGTTTTATAATCAAAGGCGAAAAAAACTGTTTGAATCTGAACCAAATGGTGGACATAAAATAATCGCCGGACTTGAAGTTTTTTTTGATGTGACTGTAATTACCCAAAATGTTGATGATTTGCATGAAAGAGCCGGCAGCTCAGCCGTTATACACCTGCATGGTGAATTGAAAAAAGCGCGAAGCACAATTGATAGTTCTTTGGTTTACAAGCTTGATAACTGGGAATTAAAGTTAGGCGACCTGTGCGAAAAAGGATCTCAATTACGCCCACATATTGTTTGGTTCGGAGAAATTGTTGAATTGATTGGGGTAGCCCATGAAATTACAAGTTTGGCCGACTTTTTTGTGGTTGTTGGGACTTCGCTGAATGTTTACCCGGCAGCAGGCTTGCTTAATTATGTTAAGCCCGGGGTGCCAATGTTCCTGGTTGATCCTTCAACCAGCAGTTATTTGTATAATAATGTTACACATATTAATGAAAAGGCTTCTACCGGCCTTGTAAAAGTTAGGGATAAACTTATTAAAATGACATAGTTTTTTATCTGTTTGAAAAACCTATTGTTATAACACTTATTATAATACCTGGAATATTAATGAGTGGCAGGCAACAGGCTTCAATGGTCGAGCCTGTTGTAATAACATCATCAACTAATATTATATGCTTGTTAACCAATAACCCCGGATCTGAAACAGTGAAAATTCCTTCAACATTTTGCCACCTTTCAAATCTTCCTTTTCTTGTTTGAGATGGATTGTAAGTTTCTCTTACTAAAACATCTTTAAGCACCGGAATGTTAGTTTCACGGGTAATGCCTTCCGACAGTATTTCACATTGGTTAAAACCCCTGGCTTTAAGTTTTTTGGGATGGAGTGGTACTGGTATAATATAATCAGGATTTCTGAAATGGGGGGAGCCAGTTATTATTTTCCCGGTAAGTTTTCCCAGTAATAGGCCAATATCCTTGCGTTTACGGTATTTTAAATAGTGAATTAGTTTGGGTAAAATCTCCCCTTTACGGTAATGATAGGCCGATGCAGCGAATGCTATTGGTATTCTTCCCCAAAAAGATTGGTGTGCGGGATTATTTTCTGACAATTCGAATCCGGTACGTGGCATATTGGCCTTACATTTCCGGCAAAGAATCTCATCGCCGTTTGCCATAGTACTCCCACATCCTAAGCAATTATTTGGAAATGCCAGTAAAAAAAATCCGCCAAAGTATGAACTCAGGCGCAATATTGAAGGGTTCATGGGTTAGGGTAATTTGCTTTCTCAAATTACCTAAATTGAAATTAAAAATCAAGAGTCAGGATGGAAAAGGATGTTGTTAAACCGTAAAATCTTTCAAGGGGAAACTTTCGGTAAAGGTTATACCTTTGGCTGTATTTGTTAATTTACAACATTCATTATACAAATCGTGTTCAAAAAACAATGTATAATCATTTTTCACGGCCTCGGTTAAAAAGCTCTTTTTTTCATTTAACGATACCAGCGGTTGAACATCGTATGCCGACACCCATAATATAGGAATGCTTGCCATAACCGGAATAAGGTCGGCCATAAAAACTATTGTCCCTTTTTTTGTATAAATAAAAGGAATTATTTGTCCCGGGGAGTGACCGTTATAAACCCTAAGTTCCAATTCGGGGATAATATTTTGTTGTGATCCAATAAGTCTGATTTTTCCGGCATCTGTAATTCGAGAAATGTTTTCGTGAAAATATACAGCGCTTTCACGCGGGTTTGGATTAAAAAAATTGTTCCATTGGGCCAGCGAAATCCAGTATATGGCATTCGGAAAGGCCAGTGACAAGCCTTTTTCATCAAAGTTAACAGCCCCTCCACAATGATCAAAATGCAAATGGGTAAGAACCACATCAGTAATATCAGATGGATCGTAACCCGATTTCTTCAATGAACCTGTCAATGAAGCATTTCCGTTCAAATGATAATGACTGAAAAACTTACTGCTTTGTTTATTTCCTGCCCCTGTGTCAATAAGAATCCGTCTGTCCCCATTTTCAACCAAAAGGCATCTCATTGCAAGATTACAATAGTTGCTGCTATCAGCTGGATAATGTTTTTCCCATAAAACTTTTGGAACAACCCCAAATACAGCCCCTCCATCGCATTTGAAATTGCCTGCATCAATTATGTTTATTTTCACCCCTATAAGTTTTATTTATTTTTTTGTTAATGAAAATTGTATCAGGATATTTGGTCATAGCTTTCAAGTTTATGCAATTCCATAAAGGAATGTCTGAACTCATTATTTGAACTTTTGAGTTGTCCATTTTCTGTAATCTGCTGATTTAATTTTAATCACATTTAAAAATGAAATGGTTCGTTAACCTTTTTTATTTGCTTGATTTACAAATACACTTATTCACTGTGCAATATGGTTAGAATCAAGCATTTGCTTTTGTCTAACATCTAATATTAAAAGTCTTACGAACTATTGTAAAACACAATTCATTAGTTCCTGTTATCGAAAAAAATATAGTTTTTTAACTTTCCTTTTTGTAAAGTTCTCATTTACAAATGTTGGTGTCCAAAGTTGTTAATAAAACAACCAATTTATTAAATTTGACCAAAATTATTAATTCTGTAACTTTTAACAAAACAGGGATAATGAGAGTTCATTTTATTGCAATTGGAGGAAGCGCAATGCACAATTTGGCCATAGCCCTAAAAGAAAATGGTGCCGACGTATCAGGTTCGGATGATGAAATATTTGAGCCCAGTGCTACCCGTTTGGCCCTCCATGGGTTGTTACCAAAAAAAATGGGGTGGTTTCCTGAAAAATTAAATAATTCAATTGATGCAGTTATCCTGGGAATGCATGCCAGAAAAGATAACCCTGAATTGCTTAAAGCAGGGGAGTTAGGATTAAAAGTGTATTCATACCCTGAATATCTTTATGAGCAATGTAAAGGAAAAACCAGGGTAGTTATTGGTGGAAGCCACGGAAAAACAACGGTTACATCTATGGTGATGCATGTTTTAAGAAGTTGTAATGTTGATTTTGATTATATGGTTGGGGCCCAGCTTGAAGGGTTTGAAACAATGGTTAAACTATCTGGTAAATCTAAAATAGCTGTTTTTGAGGGAGATGAGTATTTGTCATCTCCAATTGATCCTAAGCCTAAGTTTCATTGGTATAAACCAGATATTGCCCTGTTAACCGGTATTGCCTGGGACCATATAAATGTTTTTCCCTCTGTTGAAATATATAATAAACAGTTTACCGAGTTTATTAAAACTATAGGCAGGGATGGTGTTCTTTTTTATTATGGTGGTGATGATGACCTTAATACGGTTGTATCAAAATCGGAAGGCATATGCAGGGAACAATCCTACAAGCAATTAGATGCTCAGGTAAACGATGATGTAACATTAGTAAAATACAATGGAAAAGATTACCCCGTAACAATATTTGGTGATCATAACCTGCAAAATATGGCCGGGGCTATGCTAATATGTAATGAATTAAGTATTAATAATGATATGTTTTTAAAGGCAATGAACACCTTTAAAGGCCCGTCACGAAGGCTTCAGTTAGTTGGAAAAAGTGAACACTCCTCTGTTTTTTACGATTTTGCACATGCCCCTTCAAAGGTTAGGGCCACTATTGATGCCGTTAGAGCCAGATATCCTGATCGTAGTTTAATTGCCTGCCTTGAAATCCACACTTTTAGCAGTCTGAACCGTGAATTCCTCCACCACTACAAAAACACCCTTAAACCTGCTACAAAGGCTTACGTGTTTTTTGATCCAAATGTTGTAAAACACAAAAAATTGCCGGAAATTTCACCAGAATTGGTGGCAGAATCGTTTAATATTCCGGTTGAGAACGTTTTTACAAATCCCGATAAACTTAAAAATGAGTTTTTCCGTCTGAACCTTGTAAATTGTAATTTTCTGATAATGACATCCGGAAATTTTGCCGGAATAAACATTAAAGAATTAACAGATAGGGTGTTACTGTGAAATGTGATTTTTTTTTTATTCTTTTAAAGTTTTATTGTAACGAATCAGTTAGTATGGGCGTCATACCATCAAAATTTATTTTCATTTAAAAATGATTGTTATGATACGGTTATCTGTTATTTTGAGTATTGTGCTCTGGTTTTGGCCGGGAAACCTAAAGAGTCAGGATCTTGTTGATCAGGTTAAGGAAACATTTACCGACATTAATAATGTAACTGTAAAAGGAATTTTTTGCAGTGTTGATGTAGAGGCCGGTAACAATTCATCCGTTACTTTGGAAGGAGAAATAAGGGCCACCAGGAGTTATGAGGATTTACGGATAAAATATACCAAAACCGGAAATACTCTTGAAGTATGGGTTGAACAGCCACGGAATATTATTGGCCAGGTTAAGGGTTTTTTAATTTTGTCAGTTCCGGTATCCACGCAATTAAAAGTTGTAACCGTTTCAGGAAGTATTAAGGTAACAGGCGTGGGGCGTGAGGAGGTTGTGCTCGAATCAGTATCAGGAAGTATTACTGTCGCAAATATTCACTGCAATGCAGGAATGAAATCAGTATCCGGATCAATTAAAGCATCAGTGATTGATGGAAATTTTGCTGCCAAGTCGGTAAGTGGCTCATTAAATATTAGCGATATTAAAGGTTCGGCCGATTTGGGTTCAGTATCTGGAAGTATCAATGCCAAAGGAATTATGAAGGATACAAACGCATCATCTGTTTCAGGTTCTGTAAATTTAACCGAGGTTTTTTCCGGTACCAAAGCAAAAACTGTTTCAGGTAGTCTAAATGTATCCAAAATTAAAGGAAAGCTTATTGTCGGCTCAACTTCAGGTGGAATTGCCTTATCAGATGTTGTAGGTGAAATCAGCGCATCTTCAACCAGTGGAGGAATTCGTGGAAGTTCTATAATGCTTACCGGTAATAGTTCTTTTAATAATACATCAGGAAGTGTTGAAATAACTTTGAATAATGAGCCCGGTACATTAAGTTTTGAACTAAGGTCCGGATCAGGAAGCCTGGAAGCGTTGGGAACAAGGGGATCAAAAAAACTGGTGGTTGGGGAAGGGCCTATTAAAATTTCAGGTTCCACAACATCCGGCAGCCAGAAGTACAGGTAAGTAATCGCAATTACCGGGTATTTAAAGGATTGATAGTTACCGCAATTTTGATGCAGATAATTTTGTAATTCTATAAATAAACCCGGCTAAGTCATTAGAAAGGCAATGAACTAATTACTTAGCCAGGATTAACCCTACCGAATAGTCGGTACAGGCTGCTTTAGAAAAACT
>JBBIVA010000033.1:0-29464 GCA_037439945.1 Marinilabiliaceae bacterium | reverse complement strand
GCGTTTTTGTTTTGTAAAAAAAGCATCAATAAAATATCGAAAATTTTTTTTTCAAGGGTCCTAAAGTTTCAATGAAACCTGGGCATTTTCAGGCAATGCCCTGAAAATAGTTTTTGCATCCTCAGCCGAAACATCAATTGTAACAATTGGGATATATTCTGGCAATTCTCCCTTAAAAAGTACTTTAATATGATGCCAGAACAATTGTAAATTTTGATGGGCAATAAATTTAAACCACTCCAATCCGCTTTCCTCATGGGGCATAACCACCAATCTTATTCCCGAATCAAGATGAAGGGTAAAAAAAGCAGCTTTTCGTGTCACAACAGGTAGTTCATCGTCATCCAATGCTGCTTCGGTTGTATCGCGAGGGGCTTGTTTAACAATTATTTCCTCTTTTTCAATTGTTGCATAATATGAAATTACCCTGGTCGGTTTCCTTAATAAATTGGATAGGGCTTCCGGTTTCAATGCCATAAGCAAGGGACTAACCCGGCGTCCTTCAAGATTGGCTTCAAAAACTACCACCCCTCCCATTTCAAGGGCTGCTAAACTGTCGTTAAGATTTATTGACAGAGATACCGAATCAACCTTTGACATTGTGTGCCTTGCCTCCAAAAAAGCTATTGAATATGGAACAAATGAGATGGGTGACGAATCCATGGAACTGGTTCCATACATACGGTTATACAACCTTAGCGTTTTATTTGCCGAAATAAAATTTAGCGTAAAATAACCAAGAGAAAATATTGTTAAAACAATAATCGTGATAGCAAAAACTTTAAATGCCACAGATTTTTTCTTTTTTTCAGGCAAAGTTTCATTAGAAATAAATTCCATACAGAATTATTTTAAATCAAAAAATAAATACTTTTGAACCCACAGGCAGGGTGCGAAATACAGCTTCCAGGTCGTCATCGCCTAATCGTATGCAACCGTGGGTAACGGGCATTCCCAGAAAACGCTGATACAATGTTCCATGAATTAGGTATCCATCACCCAGCGTAAGGGCATAGTCGCCTAAAACACCATATTCGAATCTTGAAGAATGCCCTGATGATGGCACAGGGAGCCCTTCTTCAATAAATGCCCAATCGGGTTTTCTCCAAACAGGATTTGTAACCTTTCCCTGAACCTTTAAAATTCCTTTGGGAGTTTTAAACATCCATTCCCGTTCATCTTCTTTAACCAGTTTTACATTGCTGCCGGTCGAGCACATACCTTCTCTAACTAAAACTCTTTTGTTGTAAAGTTTGAAAGTGTTTGTTGTTGTATTTATAACAATATAGGCTCCTTTGGGTATTGATGCATCCAGCCTTTTTTCAAGTCTTTCTGCTTCCTTCTGCATTTTCTTAATGGCTGTTTCATCACCATTTGATGGGATGAAATTCAGGGCTGATTGTTTAAGTGAAAGATACCCGTCTATAATTGTAGGAGTATATATAAGGATGAAAAATGGCAATATTATTACCCAAATTATTAAAATCAGGCCGGCAGTTTTTTTTATGTACCATTTAACAGGAAGTCTTTTTATGAAATCTGTTATTGCTAACCACTTATTATTCATCAGGTTCATATTTAGCAATTTAAGGTTATTTTCTCAATTACTATTCATCATTACGGGATTTTAATGTATCCCGGGTTTTCAGCTTTTCAAGCGGTACTAACGAGCCCACAATAAATACGGGTGTTCCAACTTCAACAAGCGGGAAAATTTTATCCATATCATTGTCGGTAAGTGCAACACATCCTTCTGTCCAATCAGTTCCCCTGCCCCCGCCACCATGAATTTCAATCAGGTTACCAATTTTGGCCGATTGGGGAATGGCTCCTGACACTTTATTTTTTGAAAAACGCTCCTTATCTTCATCATTCGGATAATTTATTAATAGTGCCTTATAATAAATTGTTTGTGATCCTTTAAGTTTTTTTGTAATATAATATTTTCCTTCGGGGGTTGATTTATCACCTTGTTTGTTTTTTGTCCCTACCCAGTTTTCGCCCAATTCAGCAATAAAAGTTTGGGCAACTTTCCCGTTTTTGTAAATATAACACCGGCGGGCAATTTTATCAACCATAATAACCCGTCCGGAGTGTGATAGCCTAAAAGCATCATTATTTAATTTTTCCCACTTAAGAAAAGAATTAAAATATGTGTACAGCTTATCTTTGCCAAAGTGATAAGCCGGACTAATCAGCAACTCAGCGTCTTTTGCTTTTTTAAGTGCCAACCTGAATTCTCCTTTTTCACCTATTCTTTTTGATTCTGAAAAGAGAAGGCGCCCTTTGGCGAAATTACTTCGAACTTCGGTCGGCAAGGGAATAACACTGTAAAATGCTTCAAAATCTTTTACCTTACGGGATAATTCTTCAAGAAGTTTTTCTAAATCTTTTTGAATTTTATTTCTATATTCACCCGCCTTTTTTAACGCATAGTTGGCTTTTTTCTCTGCATTATTTGCCAGTTGTATAGCATTGTCAAAATCCCTTGAAAAATACCACCTGGAATTTTCATCTTTCCATTTTTGCATAGCCGAGTTATATAGCTTTTCCCCTTCCTTAAACAGTTCAGGGGCATACACAAAGGCATGGCGTAATCTTGCTTTTGAAATTGCATCGCCTGCACTTCTTAGCGCTGATGCTGTTTTTTCACGGGCTGATTTTTGTATTTGCACTTTCGCATAAACAAACAAAGCAATTACAACGGTTAATACAATTCCTGCACCTGATATCCAAATTTTCTTCATCTATCAACTTCAATTCTTATTTCTGCTTTATTTGTAGCAGATAATTATTCTTTTTTCAAATCAGGCTTTTACATATTCATTTTTCTCCAACCAAATCTGAATACGCAAAAATCTGAAAATTTGTTGCCGGTTAATTAATAATTTGATCTCTTCTTTTCGTAATTTATAACACAATTCCTATAATAGTTAAATTATAGGATTTGTAGCTTTGGTTTCAATCTATAAAAAACCCCGGACAATAAGGCCCGGGGTTTTTTATTTTAACCACAAATTTTGCGTTATTTTCTTCCTTTTTTTGCAATAGCAGCATTCAATTCTTCGTTGATAGCAACTGCTTTTTCGTTTGCAGCTTTTGCTTTGTCAACAGCAGCAATAAAATTGCCACTTTCAACCAGAGCAGATGCTTCTGTTATGGAGCCTTCAACTACAGCCAGATCAGCTTTGATAGCTTCCAGGGCAGCTTTCCCTTCTTTACCTTTTGGGGCTTTAGCAACAAGAGCATGATTGTCTGCAACTAAAACTTTTACAGCTTCAATTGTAACAAGGGCTTCTTCTTTAAGTTCAGCTTTACGGGTTTCAGTGTCAGCAACCATTTGAGTTGAAGCAGCTGAAATAGCAGTTAACTTAGCTATGGCAGCGTCATAATTTGAGAAAAATTTAGATTTTTCTTCTTCAACTAAAACTGTAGTTGCATTTAATGAATCAAGAAGACCTGCAAACGCTTCGGGCAGATATACATCAGCCCCTGCAGCACGGGCAGTTTCAACAGCAGCTTTAGCAGCATCAACCTCAGCTTGGGGATACTTGGCACAAGAAGAAAACATTACCACCATTGCAACAGTCAATAGACCAAATAAACTTTTTTTCATAATAATAAAACCTCCAATAATTGATTAGTGTATAGTTTTTGGTTAATTAATCCTTTATTCAATGACTAAAATCATTTTAGAATGGATTTGGTATTAAGACGTAATAATTTTAAAAAGTAACACTTAAGAATTGTAAATTAATGCTAATGTATTAAAAAAACTTAAGTCCCTATAAATTATTCACAAATATAAGCAATTGATTGGGACAAATATAATTAATTATTCAATAAAACTAATGGATGGCTAATTATTTATAATTAAATGTATAGATAAATGTTTGGTGGAGGTAATCATATTTTTATTATTATTGCCAAACTAATTATTTAAAAATAAGCTTTGGAACCTGAAAAGTATCGTAACTTGTCTGATAATAACCATTTATTAAAAGATGAAGAAATTGCCAGGCGAATTAATGAAGGGAGAGAATCACATTTATTTGAGATTCTTTATAAGCGATATTATAAGAAAGTGGTAAACAAATGCTTTTCTTTGTTGAAAGAGAAATCCCTGGCCGAGGAGGCGGCTAAGGATATTTTATCAAAAGCTTTTGAAAAGCTTGATAAATATAAGGGGAGTGCAACTTTTTCATCTTGGCTTTATTCAATTACCTATAATCATTGCATCGATTATTTGCGTTTAAAAAAACGACTGCATTATCCTGATTGGAATAAGAAAAACGATATTCCTGAAATAGGCGAGGAGCCTTATGAAGAAATCCAGGAGAATTCATTCGTTAACCTGACCAGAATCTTAGAGTTGATCCACCCCGAGGAAAAGGCTTTATTAATGATGAGGTATGAATATAATTTACCTTTTAAGCAAATTGCAGGTTCATTAAGAATAAGTGAGAGCGCTGCAAAAATGAGAATTAAAAGGGCAAAAGCCCGGGTTTTGTACCATTTTAAAAATTTTGAAAACGATGCCCGTTATTAATGTCAGTTGCTAATTTACGATAGAGTTTACCAGAACTCATTTAAATTTTCAACCCGGATATAACTAAAAAACAGCACCTTAAACCCTTCATAAATACATTGACATGAACAAGTTACTGGATAAAATATTCAAGGGCGACACTGTAAAACCTTCAACCATAGCAAAAAAGAGTTTTATGACTCATTTTAAAGATGCAAAGTCTATTGAGTGGAGTAAAACTGAAAATGGATTTGAGGCAATTTTTTATATTAAAAAGCAGGAGTTCATTTCCAAAATTAATAACGAGGGGGCCATCCAGGAATACAGAGTAAACCTGAATCCATACAAGATACCCGAAAAGATTAATAATCCTGCAATTGAGATAGGAGAAATAATGAATGCCATAAGTATCCATAAACCTGGCTATGAAACAGTTTATGAACTCATAATACGCAATTCCCAACTCGAACGGTTTGCTGTGCTTTTTTCAGCTGATGGAAATTTAATTAAAAAAGAGAAGCTTTAGGGGCGCCCTGACCCAATAACCGCTACTTTTTTAACTTCACTAACATCTCCATCAAGATTGAAGCTGCTAATCCAAATCACATAAATGCCTGAATTACACCTGGCCCCGGTGTCGGTTAACCCATCCCATGTAAAAAATCCTTCAATACCGGTTAGCTGGTTGTTTATTAAATTCCTTACAAGTTTTCCTTCACGGTTAAAAATTTTTACTGTGCAGGTATTCCCGGGTTTTTTAAATAAATAGCGAATTAAAAGCAAATCGTTAAAACCATCCTGGTTTGGATAAAAAATTTCCGGTTCAATTTTAATATAATCGGTTGACTGAACCGTTTCAAGATTCACTGCCTGGGAGTTTATTTTACCCGGCGTACCATATCCACTTTCTGCCGATGCAGAATGCCAGTTTGATTTATCCTGTGTGGGTGAACCTGCATTTATCCGCTCCAGGGAAACACCTTTTTTGGTGGCCAAAAGGGAAAAATGAAATTTATCTGTATAATCAAATCGGTCAATGATTTGTCCACCCAAATCCGCAACGAATACTGAACCGGAAGGGGTCAGATAATTTGGCATATCAGAGAGGGATTTTACAGCCATATCATTATCAATGCTATAACTTCTTAACAGCCAATCCCTGTCTGCAGTAAATACCATATAACTTTTTGGGAAGAACAATCTTTTCTCCTGCGACAGTTTTATCAGCTTCTCAGGATTACCTTCTGAGTTAATACGTGAGATAAAAATCTCCGATAAATCAATTAATTTTTCAGATGGATTATATAATTCAAGAAAATCAGAACCTCCTGTGGGTGGATCAAACAGAAGTTCGTTGATGATAATATCACCCTGTTCGGCTTTAACGGGCCAGCCAAAGTTGAAATATGAAATAGATGACAAACTGTTTCCAGCCAAATCAAACGGAATGGATTTAAAATTTAGGTTGTATATTTTTGCATCTGCCAACTCTTCTGAAAAACAAATCTCTGCCTGCATTAAAAAAATATCATCAGGTTTAAATGAAACCAGGTTAAGTCCTGGTGGGCTAATTTCAAAACCATTTATTCCTTGCCCGTTTATAAAATCAATTGGTTCAGAAAATTCCATTACAACACATGAGCGTGATTTTATATAGGTACCAGTCAGTAGGGGAGCCTTTATATCGGGGTAACCTGAGGCCACTGAGTTTTTAAATCCGGGGGTACCTCCTTTTTCGTTAACCGAGAAGCCCCAGTTTTCCCTGTCTCCGGAAAGGTTATCCGGGTCTTTAATTTCAAATGACCATCCTCCTTCCTGTTTAAATCCTGAAGCTCCCATGCTTGAGCCATATCTCACGGAAGTCATTACTTTTCCTGTTTTATCGCGCAAAACAATGTCGCCTCCGGTATTGGCCAGAGTGGGCCAACTTGTAACCGATATTTTATTTGGAACTGATGCCCATTGTGAAGCCAAAGTTGATGGAACCAGCACAACATATTCATTTGGGTAAAGCAAATATGGCCCCAAAGCAGACTCTTTTGTGCCAACACCAATTTTATAACCACTAAGTTGAATTGGCAACAAGCACCGGTTGTAAAGCTCAATATACTCTGAGTCGGGTAACAATACCGGTGGACTAGGGTCTGGCATTATTTCAGTAATTACAATGTCATTGCGCGAAGGTAAATAATAAAAAACCGGGTATGGGCCATTGGCAATTGTATCACCATTAGTTGATGTAACATTGTTAATATTTAACTGGAATATCTGACCGTTTGGCAGGTCAGAATTAAAAGTAACCACATAACAATTTTGCCCTGCATCGGATATCGATATAATTTCCGGGCCAGCCCCTGTCCATGTGAAATTATTTGTTTTAATTGTGCTGGCATTCATTGCCCTGCTGAAACACAGTTTTATGGTCCTTACATCCGGAACTTCAGTTGACATAACTATAGTGGGATTGTACGTGAATGGCCTGTCGGAATCAGTTAGGGCATTACCATAAATATCAGTAACTCCCCTTATTTGCAATACCCCTCCGGCAGGTGTTGGTATCCCATTACGAAAAAGTAGTTCAACTGCATTGTTATCCCCATCAACCATAAGCATTTCGGGTGTAAGGCTTCCCGGTTCTACTTTAAAATTGTTTTGATTAAGTATAAGTTTATTAACAGGTTTTGTAAACCTCAAAAAAAGTTTGTATTTGTTTTTAACTTCAAAATGAGAAATAGCCGGAGGTATTGTATCATAAAACGCATCACCTCTAACATCAAAATCATCGAAATGAAACAGGGTACTTCTTGTTGATGTATAATGGCAACTTAAGCCCATATGAGATGATTCAAAACCTGTTGACTCTGCAAATCGTCCCTCCTCAATCCATCCTGATCCTAAATTACATTCAAGAATAAACAATCCGCCTTTTTTTCTTGTTACCCTAATGCGAACGTCAACAATTGAAAGGTTTAACCTGCCCGCAAGCCCGTCAATTAATTTCTTTGAAGTACCCCCCTTTCGTTCCCATAATGCTATATTATCGGCTGTTGTGCCAAGAACAAGATAAAATGATGAACCTAGATTTGGATATGTTGAGTTTTCGGTTGCCAGGTAAACCTGAGCATAGTTTGTTGATGATGGGTTAAAACCCATTCTTAACCTAAATTGCCAAACAGCATTCTCAATTGATTTGGAGCCTGTAAACAACCATGCTTCTCCATCAACAGCGGGGGCAAACAGCTGAAGCATGCCACTGGCGGTTTCAACCCTGAACTTATCAGTGCTTCCATACCACTGCGGATTATTTGAAAAATCATTATCAGAAAAATTATCTGACACCTGTGCAAACGAAACATTACAGGTTAACAACCATACAATAAAAATCCATCTCATGGGACTAATATTTATAAATTAATTGCCTATTTTTGCTATAAATTATGTATTTGAAAAGTTGAAAACTTTCTTGTACAAAGTAATCTTTTTTTTTTATTCCTTGTAAAAATAACAATTAAAAAAGAACATGAATGAGAGTAGCAATTGTTGGCGTTAGTGGTGCCGTTGGCCAGGAATTTCTCCAGGTTTTGGAAGAGAGAAATTTTAAAATGGATGAACTGGTTTTGTTTGGTTCAGAACGAAGTGCCGGTAAAGTTTTTAAGTTTAAGGGTAAGGAAATAGTAGTTAAGGAATTAAAGCATAACGATGACTTTAAAGGAATAGATATTGCCCTTACATCGGCAGGGGCTTCAACATCAAAGGAATTTGCCAGTACCATTACAAAGCACGGTGCAATAATGATTGACAATTCAAGCGCTTTTCGTTATGATGATGATGTACCATTGGTTGTTCCCGAAGTTAACCCTGAGGATGCATTGGTACGTCCGCGAAATATAATTGCCAATCCTAACTGTTCAACCATTCAAATGGTGGTTGCTTTAAAGCCCATCGAAAACCTGTCAAAAATAAAGAGGGTTCATGTGGCAACCTACCAGGCCGCAAGCGGTGCCGGAGCGCAGGGTATTGCTGAGCTTGAAACTCAATTGGGCCAGTTGGCCAAAGGAGAGAAGGTAACAGTAAATAAATTTCCATACCAGTTGGCAATGAATATAATTCCTCAGATTGATGTTTTTCTTGAAAACGACTACACCAAGGAGGAAATGAAAATGAACTGGGAAACCAAGAAAATAATGCATACCGATGCAGATGTATCGGCAACTTGTATCCGTATTCCTGTTGCACGTGCGCACTCTGAGGCAATTTGGGTTGAAACAGAAAAAGAACTTGATATTGAAAAGGTTCGTTCTGCCATGGAAAATTTTGAAGGAATAACTTTGCTTGACAATCCAGGTGAAAAGCAATATCCTATGCCGTTGTTTGTATCAGGAAAGGATGATGTTTATGTTGGCCGTTTAAGAATAGATATAGCAAATAAAAACGGGATAACCTTTTGGTGCGTTAGCGACCAGATTAAAAAAGGTGCAGCATTAAATGCTGTTCAAATTGCTGAATACCTAATAAAAGTTGGGTCAGTTAAATAAACTGACTATTTTTAAAAAAAGTGGCTTTCTCATAAGGAAGGCCCTTTTTTTTTAGTTGATTATAATCAAATGTTAAACCATTAACAGGCCATCATCAGAAAAAACAATACAGGAAGTTTTCAGACAAATAATTTTAATCCCGGTTGATAGTTAAAATAAAACCATTCAAAGATAACCTTGAATTTTAGTGGCTAAAATCAGGAACCTAACTATTTGGTTGGTAAAGTGTTTTAATTCCTGTTTACTGTATTTGACCGGTTAATTGTATGGTTTAGGCAGGTAATTTATTATTTTTGGAAAATGAAAAACCAGGCGTCTGCCTTTTTTTCACAAAACTTAAGCAAAAAATGGGATAAATTATCATTAATTTGGATTTTTATAACGAAAGGCCCCCATTTTTTTAAGTATAAAACATATTTATAAAATATTCAGGAAGGCAATTTTAAAGCCGTATAAAAAATAATTATGGATGAATAGAACCCCGATTGTTCGGGGCAAGTTTTCCCGTAATAAAGTGACAAGCTATCCGACCTTAAACTAAAAATTATTTAAGGATGAAAACAGATTTAGAAATTGCTCAGGATCAAAAATTATTGCCAATTAAAGAAATTGCAAAAAAACTTGGAATAGATGAAGATAATTATGAACCATATGGTCATTATAAGGCAAAGTTATCCCTTTCCCTAATCAACTCAAAAAAAATTGTTGGTAAAAAGCTGATACTTGTATCAGCAATTTCACCAACCCCGGCAGGGGAAGGAAAAACAACCATATCCATAGGGCTAAGTGAGGGATTAAACCGTATTGGGAAAAAAACAGCTGTTGTTCTTCGAGAGCCCAGCCTGGGGCCGGTTTTTGGGGTTAAGGGTGGAGCAACCGGAGGTGGGTATGCGCAAGTTATACCTATGGAAGATATTAATCTTCATTTTACAGGTGATTTTGCAGCAATAGAAAAAGCAAATAATTTGTTGGCTGCCTTAATTGACAATAATATACAAAATAAAAATTCATCGCTTGGTATTGATCCCCGAACTGTGCACTGGAAAAGAGTAATGGACATGAACGACCGCTCTCTCAGGCATATAATTGTAGGGTTGGGAGGTACAACTTCGGGAGTTCCCCGCGAAACAGGTTTTGATATAACTGCGGCTTCAGAAATTATGGCTATTTTGTGTTTGTCAGAGAATATTGAAGACCTTAAAGAAAGAATGGGTAATATTTTTATAGGATTTACCTATGACAAAAAACCTGTTTATTGTCGCGATTTAAAAGCAGAAGGAGCAATGGCAGCCCTTTTAAAGGATGCCATTAAACCAAACCTGGTTCAAACCCTTGAAGGGAACCCTGCAATTATTCATGGTGGCCCATTTGCCAATATTGCACAGGGTACAAATTCGGTTATTGCTACTAAAATGGGATTATCTCTTGCTGATTATGTGGTAACCGAAGCAGGGTTCGGGTTTGATTTAGGAGCCGAGAAGTTTCTGGATATTAAATGTGTATCGGCAAACCTCGAGCCTGATGCTGCTGTTTTAGTTGCAACTGTAAGGGCATTAAAATACCATGGCGAAGTTCAGCTTGAAAATATTAAATTACCAAACACTTTAGCTGTTGAGCAAGGATTGGGGAACCTTGCGAAGCATATCGAAAACATGCGGAAATTTAACATTTGCCCGGTGGTTGCAATAAATCATTTTAAAGATGATACCCAGGAAGAGTTAGATGTAATAATAAACAAATGCAAAGAAATGGGGGTTAGGGTTGCGGTGGCAAAAGTTCATGAAAAGGGTGGAGAAGGGGCTTTGGAATTGGCCCAAATTGTAAGTGAAATTGCTGAAAGTTGCGAGTCAAAAATGAAACCCCTTTATAGCTGGGACTGGCCCATAAAAAAGAAAATTGAAACCATTGCAGGCAAAATTTATGGTGCATCAGCTATTGACTATACACCCCAGGCAATTACTGATTTAAAGAAAATTGAAAGTCTTGGGTTGCAGAACCTTCCGGTTTGTATTGCCAAAACTCAGAAATCCCTTTCCGATAATCCAAAACTTTTGGGCCGTCCGGTTGATTTTGTTGTTACAGTCCGTGAAATTCAGATTGCTGCCGGCGCCGGTTTTGTTATACCAATAACCGGAAATATAATGCGTATGCCAGGTTTACCTGAAATTCCGGCAGCCGAGAATATTGATATTGATAAAAGGGGCAATATTACAGGTTTATCATAAATTAAACCAAAGAGCTGTCTGATACATCGTTATATAAAAAATCGTTATAGGGGAACCTGGTTACATGAATTTTAAATACTTCACGGTAAATAATTTCTTTAAATTCATTAAAATTAATTTTTTCAATAGCCGAAATGAAAACACAAGGTGAATTTTTTCCCATCCAGGTTTGCTTAAGGTCTTCAATTGTTAAATTACTTTTATTTAATGGTGTGAGATCATCTTCTTCTTTTTGGGAATGTTTATAAGCATCAACTTTATTAAAAATCAGAATTGAAGGTTTTTCCCTTTTATCAATTTCCTTTAATGTATTGTTTACCACCTCTATCTGTTGCTCAAATCCCGGATGGGAAATATCTACAATATGAAGTAATAAATCGGCTTCCCTTACCTCATCAAGGGTTGATTTAAATGACTCAACAAGATGATGGGGCAATTTTCTAATAAACCCTACCGTATCAGCTAGAAGAAATGGGAGATTACCGATAACAACTTTTCTTACAGTTGTGTCAAGGGTGGCAAAAAGTTTATTTTCAGCAAATACATCACTTTTACTTAGTGTATTCATTAATGTTGACTTCCCAACGTTAGTATAACCAACCAATGCCACACGAACCATTTTTCCACGGTTTTTTCTTTGTGTTGACATTTGCTGGTCAATTTTCAGCAGGTCTTCCTTTAATTTGGCTATCTTATCTCTGATAATCCTGCGGTCTGTTTCTATCTCCTTTTCTCCGGGCCCACGCATTCCAATTCCACCCCTTTGTCGCTCAAGGTGTGTCCACATTCTTGTTAACCGTGGTAAAAGGTATTGATATTGAGCAAGTTCAACCTGGGTTTTGGCATGAGCAGTTCTTGCTCTTGATGCGAAAATGTCTAAAATCAGATTGGTTCTGTCTAAAACTCTTAGTTTCAGTATACTTTCTAAGTTCCTAAGTTGCGAAGGTGTTAATTCGTCATCAAAAACCACCCCCTTCACATCTTCGTTTACTTTAAGGTAATCTAAAATTTCATCAAGTTTACCACTACCAACAAAAGTTCTTTTGTCGGGATAAGTTAAACTTTGGGTAAATTTTTTAACAGGTACCGCCCCCGCAGTTTCCACTAAAAATGATAGCTCATCGAGATATTCATTAACCTGGTTTTCGGTTAACTCAATACTTCTAACACCAACTAAAACAACCTTTTCAATAATTCTTTCTGTTGAAATTAAATTACTCATCCAATTTTTTTTTGTGGCACAAAAATAATGGAATTATAAGAAAAACAGTAATCAATTGAAATAATCAATGGCTGTTTTGCGAACAAAAAAACCCGGAATTTATCCGGGCTCTTTTTATTTTATTTTTTACTTACTGAAGTACAAAATTAATGGGAACCGTATATGAAACCCTTACCGGACGGTTCCTTTGTTTACCTGGCTTCCAGGTAGGCATTGCCTGAACAACGCGTAAGGCTTCTTTATCAAGGCTCGGGTCAACACCACGCAAAACCGTAGCATTGGTTACCTCACCCTTGGTATTTATTACAAACTGAATAAACACTTTACCCTGTATGCCATTTTCCTGGGCAATTACCGGGTATTTAACTGAGGTTGAAAGATATTTTTGCAATTCTCCTTCTCCCCCAGGGAATTGAGGCATTTCTTCTACAATATAGAATACAGGTGTATCATCTCTCTCTTCTGCTTCAACATGTATGGTGAAATCCAATTGTTTTTTCTGGTCCATTTCGGTGTCAAGAATCTCCAATTCATCATCCAACTCCACATCATCGTCAACAATATTTAAAATATCAGTAACTTTTGGTGGTGGTGGTGGTGGTGGTGGTTTTACTTCTTCCTGACGGGTAATAGGGATTATTTCCTCCTCTACTTCCACATCCGTATCCATAAGCCCTGTGTTGACATTTACATCAGTGGTTGTCCACTCAAATGCAATCAAAACCAAAGAAAGAGCCACAACAAGACCAATCTGCATAAAGACTGTTTTCCTGTTTTCGAGGTTTGCCTTGGACGATTTTTTAACTTCCATAATAGTGGTTACTAATTTATTAGATATAAAAATACGACAAAATTTACAATTTTACAAGTGTTTTCTGATTAGGATTTTAGCCAGAAAAGGACCATAAAAATAACTTTTTCTTCTGAAACTCCATCATAATGGTTTTTAATTTTCAAAATAACTTTAATAAATTATTAATTTTAAGGTTAAGATGAACAATAACTGTTTAGTAATAAGGCAATAAATTAACCATGTAAAAAATAGTTTATAAGTTTAATTTAATTTTTTAGAACAAAATTTATTGGTACTGTATAAGATACGGAAACTGGTTTGTTGTTTTGGCTGCCGGGTTCCCATAATGGCATTGAGTTTATCACCCTCAATGCTTCTCTGTCCAAATGAGGGTCAACACCTCTAATAATTTTTACCCTGGTTACTTCACCCATTTTATTCACAACAAAACTCACATAAACCTTGCCTTCAATATTATTATCACGGGCAATTTCAGGATATTTCACTGCTTGTGTCAGATACCTTAGCAATGCCGTTTCCCCACCCGGAAATTTTGGCATTTGTTCAGCATGGATCAGAATATCATCCCTTTCCTCTGCAACCGCAGTTGTATAGTAACTATCTAGGTTCAAGACGGGATCTTCTGAACTGGCAAAATTAGCAGAAGGGTTATCGGCGTCAGGATCATTTGTGATGTTAATAATATCAGCAATAGTTGGCTTTTCTACTTTTAATTCTTTTTCTTTTGTAACAGTAATGGGTACAATTTCAATTGCATTGGCATCATCTTCCGGCATGTTCAAAAAATCATAACTGATTTTTGTGGAAGACCATTCAAACGCTATCAAAACCAAAGAGAGCGAAATAATAAAACCTATTTGCCAAAAGGTCCACTTTTTGCCTTCAAGGTCTTTGTTGGGCATCTTTTTGAGTTCCATAATACTGATTTTAGTTGGTTATAGTTTAATTTAATAATTAAAATTAATTATGTCAACCAAATTAAAACTGTTTAACCAAAATTGTGAATTGTTAAATATTTAAATTGTTTTAAAACAGGAATTTTTAATATGGCTTTACAACAATTATGTTAAAATTTAATAAAATTCCAAATTGTTATTTTTAGCATTAGATTTTGCAGGGATGAGATTTTTTTAAAAAGATTGTCGGGTTTAACATTTTCCATTATATTTGCAACGCAAAATATGGGGGCATAGCTCAGTTGGCTAGAGCGTTTGACTGGCAGTCAAAAGGTCAGGGGTTCGATTCCCCTTGTCTCCACAAATAACCGGACTTAGTTCCGGTTTTTTTATGTTAAACCTTAATTAAATTTTACCTTATACTTGCAATGGTTTAAATTTGTAGCTTGTCAATTAGTTTAAAATGAATTTTCACCATAGGTTTTTATAATGACAGATAACTCAGGTAAGATATTAAAAAGTATTAATCCCTCGCGAATAATATTACCTATTATTATTGGATTTGTAGTGTCGGGATATATGCTTTACCGTGAGTATAAACCCGACAGTTTTGGCTTGTTATCTTTTACCCTTCAATCAGTTTTCTGGCTTTTTTTGTCTGTTGCCATGATGGGTATCCGCGATTTGGGATATATAATAAGAATCAGAATTCTTACCGGCAATAAACTTACATGGAAGTCGGCATTTAATATAACAATGCTATGGGAGTTTACTTCGGCAATTACACCCAGTGCAATTGGAGGAACCAGCGTTGCTATTTTTTTTATAAATAAGGAGGGTATATCAATAGGCAGAAGTACTGCTGTTGTTATGGTTACATCTTTTCTGGATGAGCTATACTTTATTTTGACTTTTCCGGTATTATTGGTTATAATTGGTTATTATAATGTTTTTAGTCTTAGTCCTGAAGGCACCCTTTTGCCCTGGTATGAGAACCAGTTTTTAATATTTGCCTTATTGGGATATTCACTGAAGTTTATTTATACTCTTATAATTAGTTATGGATTGTTTGTAAATCCCAGGGGATTAAAGTGGGTGCTGTTATGGATATTTAAACTGCCAATAATACGAAAATGGCGACCCCAGGCCAATGAATCTGGTTCCGAACTAATTCAAACATCAAGGGAATTCAAGAACTGGCCTTTCAAGAAATGGATTTTGGCATTTGGTGCCACATTTTTTAGCTGGACTGCCAGATACTGGATAGTTAATACACTAATTATAACCTTTTTTGGTATAAAGTGGTTATCCTGGGATGGCCATGTTCTTACTTTTGGAAAACAATTGGTAATGTGGATTATGATGTTGGTAAGCCCTACTCCCGGAGGCAGCGGGTTTGCCGAATATGTTTTTAAGGAGTTTTTATCCCAGTTCACACCAATTGGAACCGGGGTGGCTATGGCTTTTATTTGGCGTTTAATAAGCTATTATCCTTATTTGTTTATTGGGGCATTTCTTGTTCCAAACTGGGTTAAAAATAAGTTTGTTACACGAAAACAGTAAGGTTTTTGACAAACTGTTGTAAATCAATGACAAATTTTAAGCAAAAGAGAGCCTCTTTTCTTAAATTGCATAAATAGAAACAACCATAATATATAGTCAAAGAAATTTTAATTTATGAGATTTATATTTCTGATAATAATATTACTAATAGTATTACCAGGATGTAAACATGTTGGTAAAAGTGATAGTAATGCCCGGGATTTTGAAATACCAGAACTGTTGGTTTATTGCGAAAACGGTTTGGTATTGCCAATCCTTGAAATTAGTAATCATTTTGAAGGTCAGTATAAATGCAAAGTTCGAATACATAATGATTGTTCAAAAAATCTAATAGGACTAATAAATTACTCACAAAAAGGTGATTTATTTATACCTGACAGTTATGAAGGGATTGCAAAGCTGTCAAAGGCAAATCCTCAAATAATTTCCGATTCGTTATTTATTGGAGTAAACCAATTGGTTTATATTGTAAGAAAAAATAATCCTGAATCATTTGATGGTTCACTGTTGTCACTAAAGGATAGGTCACACGCAGTATTATTGGCTAACCCTGAAACCAGCTCGCTTGGGTACGAAACAAAGAAGCTTTTAACAAACCACATGATTTATGATCCTGTGATGAAAAATGTACTGGCATTGTCTGTTGATTCAAGGGGAATAATAAGAAGTGTTGTTAATGGAGAGGTTTCAGTGGCAATTGATTGGCTTAGCAGCTATTATAACTCCAACAGCAATTCTATTGACACTATTAGTATAAAATCAAAGTATGAATACCCGCGGGTTTATGCTTCGGTACTTCGTAGTTCTTCTAATCCCGGGCTTGCCCACTCTTTTTTGGCCACAATTAGTTCAGGCTATGGTGTTGGGGTTTTTGCAAAACATGGTATTCAGAAACGAAGGGTTACCATTTTTTAAATTTGGAAAATTGTAAAAACCACCCAATGATTTGAAAACAGGTAGAAGAAAAAGAAAGGGATTATCCTACCCATTTAGCGTAAATAAGCGCATGTTTACACGAGAGCCAATAATTAACAAATTGTTTTTATTGCTCGCAATTTTCTTTTTATCAATACTTTCAATTTTATTTATTGAAAATTATTTCGACCGTTTTTATACCTTACGTTACCAACAGACTATTAGAAATCAGGAACAAAAGCAAAAACTGGAATTTTTATTTAAGGAAAACCTGCTGCATATTCACCTTTCTTTTAAAACATTTTCAACAATTCAGCATAATCAGCAATTATCAAACGTACATTCAGATATTCGGGAAAAGGTAAGTTATTGTGTTGATATATTGAGGGTATTGGACAATGGAGGAAATTTTTCGAATATAAATTATGCCAATTTACCTGCTAATGATGAAATAGTTGAAATTATAACCTATTGGAATGATCAATATACCGGTACCATACCTGAAGTCAGGGAGTTAATCCCTGCCATTTACGATTTGCAGGCCCTGGCTTCTAAAATTGTTGGGGCATTGCGCAGTTCAATGAGTTCGGATCAAAAAGCATCTAAGAGTTTTGTTCAGAGTATTAATTTTTATCTTAAGCAGGCCGACAGTCATTTTTCCCGGATTTATGAAACTGAAAGGAAAATTGCATATGATATTCAAAAGAATGTTGTTCAACTTAATAACACAAGTATAAATGTACTTGACCGTTACAATAAGCTTAAATATTTAAGCCTTTTAATTTTTAGTTTGTTTGCAGGAATAATTACTTATTTAATAATAATTCAGATTTCGAAAGTTATTTTGTTCAGGAAGAAAGCTGAAGAGGATAGCCAAAAATTATTAATGGCAGTAGAACAAAGCCCTGTTGCAATTATGATTACCAACACACGGGGTGCTACTGAGTATGTTAATAAGAATTTTGAAACAAAAACAGGATTTCCAAAACAGGAGGTTTTAGGCGCTAATCCTACCTTTTTTAAAACTGATAAAAAAAGCGGATTTTCAGAAATACTTCAAAATACTGTATTGGCTGGAAATACCTGGTCGGGAGAGATCGAGACTCAAAATAAAGATGGTTTTGTTTATTGGGAAAAGGTACATATTTCACCTGTTTTTAATGAAATGAATTCAATATCAAGTTTTATTGTTATAAGAGAAGATATTACTGAAAAGAGATTGTTGACCCAGTCGCTAAATGAGTCAGTTAATACTCTAAAGGCAATAACAGAGAATTTACCTGTAGGAATATTAATCGTTGATGATAAGCAACAAATAATTGAGATTAACCAAACTGCTGCTAAAATAATGGGATTTACAGGTTTACCTGAGGCGCTTAGGTTTATCCGTGAAAGAAAATACAATAACTTTTTTGAAATTATAAAAGAGAATGAATACCAGGACTTAAGTACAGGTGCAAGCATAAGGTCATTGGAGGAACAGTTAACTGTGGCCGAGAATAATATCTCACGTGTAATACTAAAAAACATTATTCCAATTAAAATCAATAACAGGTCGGTAAATCTTGAAGCCTTTATGGATATAACGGCTCAAAAAGAAATTCAACAGAAGGAGGCTGAGGCCAACAAGGCCAAATCGGAATTTTTGGCAAATATGAGTCATGAAATAAGGACTCCCATGAATGGAATAGTAGGAGCAACTGAACTTATTGCCCAAACAAGGCTGAACAAAGAACAAAGTAATATTATCTCGATTATTTCAAAATCATGTCAAAATCTCACTAATATTATCAATGATATTCTTGACTTCTCAAAAATTGAGGCAAGAAAAATGAAGATTGAAACATATCCTTTCAACATCAGGTCAACGGTAGATTACCTGATAGACCAGATGTCATTTAAAGCAAATGAGAAAAAACTTGAATTGTTTGCTGTGGTTGAGGATACCATTCCACAAGTATTGTTAGGGGATGAGGGCAGATTAATTCAGATTATGATCAACCTTTTAGGTAATTCAGTAAAATTTACCCATGAAGGCGAGGTGGTTTTTAAGGTTGAAATTGAAAAGCAGATTGGCTCGGACATTACTCTTCATTTTTTGGTTGAGGATTCCGGAATTGGCATCCCACCTGAAAAGCTTGAAAAGATATTTGATTCATTTACCCAGGCCGATGGCTCAACCACACGTAAGTTTGGAGGTACCGGGTTAGGGACCAGTATATCAAAAATGTTGGTTGAGTTAATGGGAGGAAAAATTTGGGTTGAAAGTCCAAATCCAAATTTTGCTTGGTCAAGTGAAAACCCGGGCGCAGTATTTCACTTTGTTTTAACATTTAAAATTAATAAAAACGAATCGGCAACCGAACTTGAGAATGAAAATTTAAAAGATTTACATGCTTTGATTTTGGATGATCATAAAACTAATGTTTTGTTGCTTAAAAAAACATTACACAACTGGGGAATCAAAACTCATGAAGCATATAGCCTGGATGATGCTAACTACATATTGAACCAGGGACATAAGCTTGACATTCTCATTGTGGACCCTCGCGTTTTGGTGCAAAAAGAGAAAGAGTTTATTAGTAATTTACGGAAAATAATTCCAGAAATTAAAACCATTTTACTGATTCCTGAAAATAAGATGGCTTCAAAGAAGGAGCTTAGATTATTTGACAGATTAATTCATAAACCAGTAAAACATTCAACTTTGTTCACATCTATTTATGATCTTTTCTCACAATCTGAACAAATACCTAAGAATGGCAATAATGGTTTTCAGGAGGATAAAGAGGTTAGAAAAGATGATTCAACCAAAAGGGTTCTTGTGGTTGAGGACAATGTCATTAACCAAAAAATTGCAGAGAAAATGCTAAACCGGTTAAGTTGTACCTCATTAATTGCTAATAATGGCCAGGAGGCTATAGATTTGTTAATGGGAAATCAGGATACTTTTGACCTTGTTTTGATGGATATACAAATGCCTGTTTTAAATGGCCTTGATGCTACACGAAAATTACGGTCCAAAGGTTTTAACATACCAATTGTTGCAATGACTGCAAATGTATTAAAAGGAGACAGGGAGATTTGCCTGGAAGCAGGGATGAATGATTATATTGGCAAGCCGGTTTCAATGGATGAGCTTTCAAATATCCTTCATAAATGGGTTTAGGTTAAACCACAGCTTATCTCTGGCTTACTTTGTTATAGGTTTAAAGAGCAAGTTTATTTTAATAAGCCTGATTTGTCAATATATTTATCAATCAAAACCTTACTAAACCATATAATTAATGTACCGGGTTAACATTTATTGTTAAGTGGGCAAATAATTTGGGGTTTAATTAAATTAGTAAAGAAATATCTGTCCCAGGATGGTCAAAATAATCAACGAGTAAACCAAAATTTCCTGCATCCATTTTTTATAGGTTTTATCAATCCAGAAGGATAGTAAAACTGTTGACCCGATTATTGCCACAGGGAACACTTCAAGTGAAAAAAACGGTAATAACACCCCAACAACCAATAAAAAAACAATCCATATAAAAACCCTGAAATATCTTCTGGTAATAACTTTTTGACTACCCATATTACGTGCAAGGCTGATAATTGCAATAAAATTGAACAGAATTATTACACCAAGGTAAACCCTGGAGAACCAATTATGGTTATACTGCCCCGGGTTTGACACCAGGTTTTCATTTATGGTTGAAATGTAGTTAGTGGCTTCGCCTGTAAAGAAATAATATGCAAGAGAAAAACCAAAGGGAAACATAAACCCAATCAATGAAGCAATTACTGTTCGATAATTCGCAATTCGTATAATCCCCATCACCAGAAAAACTATTGGAAACAGGAATAATCCTTTTGCAAAAAAAAGTGACCCAATTCCAATTAACAATGACGAGTCGAAACAACGGACAGCAGGCTTTGACTCAACCACACCGCCGAGCAACCGTTCAATGCCGAGGGCAAAAAACAGGGCAAAAAACCAAATTGGGTTTAATTTTTGGACAGATAAAAAACTTGAGGCCAGTAAAGAAAAAATAAACAAAGGGAGCAAACTTTGTTTCTGGAGAAGTGTATACTTTGAAATAACCCTGTTTACTGTAAGCCCCGTTATTAATGCCAAAGTATAACTTAACAATGATGCCGTAACTTTTGAATACCCGAAAAATGGGATAATAACATCCCATAATGGCATTGAAGGGTTATCGTGAATTGTTACATGGACAATATCAACGAAAAAATACCTGGCCCATAATGCAAGCATTAAAAAAGGGAGCAGAACCAGAGTAATTAACCGGTTGTTATGTATTATTCCAATCAACATTTTGTGTTTACTTTAGCAGGTCAAAACCTATATCATTTCTGAAGTATTTATTTTCAAAATTAATAACAGCCGCATTTTTTAATGACTGGTTTCTGGCCGAAGCAATGTCGGGGCCAAAAGATGTGATTGCAAATACTCTTCCACCATTGGTAACAGTAACATTATTACGAATATCTGTTCCGGAATGAAAAAGTATACTTCCGTCAATTTTTGAAATTCCCGTTACAGGTAAACCCTTAGTATATTCGTTTGGATAACCTCCGGATACCACAACCACAGTTACAGCCGTTTTTTTATCACTTTCAATTTTTACACTTTCAAGCTTTTTGTTTGCAGTTGCATAAAATAACTCAATCAAATCGTTCTTTAGCCTGGGAAATACGACTTCAGTTTCCGGATCTCCCATTCTTACATTATACTCAATAACATAAGGTTGGTCATTAACCTTTATTAATCCAAAGAAAATAAAACCCCGGTAAGGTATTTTTTCTGCCTTAATTCCATTTACAGTGGGTATGATAATTTGTTTCTCAACCTTATCCATAAACTCTTTGTTGGCAAAGGGAACTGGTGATACAGCCCCCATGCCTCCAGTATTTGGGCCTGAATCATTTATGCCAATTTTTTTATAATCCTTTGCTTCGGGCAGAATAACATAATTTTCCCCATCAGTTAAAACAAATACAGACAGCTCAATTCCACTTAAAAACTCTTCAATTACCACTGTTTTTCCGGCTGAACCGAATTTACCGGTAAGCATTTTATTTAGTTCATCACATGCTTCATTGAAGTTGTTAAGTATCAGTACCCCTTTGCCTGCTGCAAGACCGTCGGCCTTTAAAACATAAGGAGGGGGAAGTTTTTTGAGAAAACTTTTTCCTTCTTCAAAATTTTGAGATGTAACCGAAAGGTATTTTGCTGTTGGGATATTATGTCTGAGCATAAATTGTTTGGCAAAATCTTTACTACCTTCAAGGTTAGCCCCTTTCTTTGAGGGGCCTATTATTTTTACATTGGCAAGGTCCGGGTCACTTTCAAAAAAATCAACAATACCAAGAACAAGAGGTTCCTCGGGTCCAACCACCACCAAATCAATGTTATTTGACAAAACAATTTTTTTAATTGCATCAAAATCGTTTGAATTAACCTTAATATTGGTTCCCAAAAAAGATGTGCCAGCATTGCCCGGGGCAAAAAACAGTTTGTCGGCCAATGGGCTTTGTTTAATTTTCCAGCCAAAGGTATGTTCACGGCCTCCGGAGCCAATTATTAATAAATTCATATTGTTAGTTTTACCTGATTTTGAGTATCATTGTTAAACAATCCATAATTATATCCCTGTTTATTAATCTCCTTTAAAACAGGTGGAAGTACATTAATTAATTTTGGCCATGTTTTTACGGAATCATGAAAAACAATTATTGAACCGGGCTGTAATGATGCTGTTACATTATTAATAATGTCATCATCGGAAATATTTTTATTGTAATCTCTTGATAGGATATTCCACATAACTATTTTTGAAAACCTTTTTTTTAAAGGTTTTATTAACCACGGGTATAATTGACCGTGAGGAGGCCTGAACAATTCAGTGTGTCTGATTTCCTGAAACTTGTCGGCATCTTTTAAATACTCATTTTTACTGCAATGCCATGCTTTTTTATGTGAATAAGTATGGTTCCCAATTTCCATTTTATTTTCAACTAATTGTTTAAAAATATCAGGATGTTTTATGATATTGTCGCCAACGCAGAAAAAAGTTGCAACAGCCCCATGTTCTTTTAAACAATTTATAACCCATGGGGTAACTTCGGGAATTGGGCCATCATCAAAGGTAATATAAACCTTTTTTACGTTACCGGGCATTTGCCAGATAGTATTCGGAAAAAACAGTCTTAACACCTTTGGGGGTGTGGTTAGCCAATTATTGATTATTCTATTCAAAAAAGCCAAGTCTCTGAAATCCGTTTTGGTATTGATGTTCAAGTTCTTTTGTTAAATCCTGACGGTTAAAGGTTTTTAATGACCTCATTATTTCCGAATATATTGCCAGGGTCCTTTGTATTTCATTTACAACACTGGCTCTTAGGTTGGGCCTTAGTGTTGTAAAAAAATCAAGTTCCTGGAAATTATTTTCAGACAGGTCTTTTATCACTTCATCCCCTTTTTCGAAAGCACCTGCTTTATAATACCCTTCAGCTATAAACAATGAAAAATATGAATGCGGTATTCTTGAACCAGGCAATACTTCCTGAGTTTTATCAAGAACCCTGATGGCTTTATCAATCTGCCCTTCATCAATAAGGGCGGTGGTCAGGCGTGACAAATTGTTCCTGATATTTATTGCCATTCGCAGATGGTTTTCATCGAGGTAAACCCTTGGGTCATTGAATCCATCAAAAATGAATTTGTTCATTACATTTTCATACATTTTGTCTGTATCAACCCTGCCATGCTGCCCATCAGCTGATTTTCCAAATACAGGGACTACCTGATATGCGAATCCTTCAAGTTGAAAATAATTATCCAAGCCAACATAATTTTCGCTGCCCACAGTTACTGCATAATAAATTGGCCTGTTCCAATCATTATTGGCAATCAGGTCAAGAACCATAAGCTCATTTTTAAGGATCATATCCTTTTTGATTGATATATTAACCAAACTGTCAATCCTGTGTTCATACCGGGGGCTAACCATATTATTTTTCTTAATGGTTTCTCTATCGGCCTTTATTGTGAATGATTTTGAAGGCAGATGTTCAATTCTTCCGGCATAGTTGGGAACCATTTTGGTACGTGGCGATTCACTGGCCACCCATTTTATGGCATCTTTTAAATCCACTGCAACACCTTTATTCCGGTCAATTACCCAAACCATGTCACGCGAACCGGTTACATATTGGTCATGTGTTAGGGATAGGGGCAAGGGTTCTGATTTATACGCCTTCCTTTTCATTTGGTCAATATACCAGTCAGTTTGCAAATAACTAAGGTTACAAACCCTAACATCTGTTCTGAAATCTTCTACTTCCTGGGCGTACCACAGAGGGAATGTATCGTTATCGCCGTTAGTGAAAATAATTCCGTTTTCGCCAACTGTGTTAAGGTAATTGAATGCCAGGTCGCGAGCAATATATCTGTGTGAGCGGTCATGATCATCCCAGTTTTCGGAAGCCATAATACCTGGAACCAGTATTAGGGTAACAGCGGTTGCTATAATAACGGATTTATTCCCTGAAATAATACGGTTAAGACCATCAATTATTGCCAAAACTCCGAGTCCAATCCAAATTGCAAAAGCATAAAATGAACCGGCATAGGCATAATCTCTTTCCCTGGGTTGAAGAGGTGTTTGGTTAAGATAAATTACAATTGCCAAACCTGTAAAGAAAAACAGGAGCATTACAACCCAAAAATCGCGACGACCTGAAATCCCTGCCCCAAATTGAAACAACAACCCTATTATTCCCAATATCAAAGGTAGGAGATAATATTTATTTCGTGCTGGGTTATTCTTGTAAACATCAGGTAGTTTTGATTGGTCGCCGTACATCAGGTCATCCAGAAAACTAATACCTGAAATCCAGTTTCCTTTATGAATTTCTCCACTACCTTGAATATCATTTTGACGGCCTGCAAAATTCCACATAAAATATCTGAAATACATGTATCTGACCTGGTAATTGAAGAAAAAGCCTAAATTTTCAAAAAATGTTGGGACATGTACGGTTTGTGATTCGCCTTCATCATTAACTATTGTAATGGGGCGGCCCTTAATCTGGGCCCACTGTTTGTATTCTTCAATATGTCTTTCTTCCCGGCTGAACATCCGTGGAAATAAGGTTGTAGTTCGTTCATCGAATTTGTAATCGGGTCGGTAATCCACGATTTCATATTTTTTATCTTTTTTAATGTAAACCGGTTTTCCTTTTTTCCCCTGCATAGCCTTACGGTCCAGTGGTGAATTATAGTACTGTCCTGATATTAATGGCCGGTCACCGTATTGCTCACGGTTAAGGTATGACATTAAAGAAAAAACGTCCTCAGGGGAATTCTGGTCCATTGTAGGATTGGCAGAAGAGCGTATAACTATAAGGGCAAAAGATGAGTAACCCAATAATATTACAGCAATACCTGTTAAAACAGTATTTAAAATTGCACGTTGTTTAACGTAAGTATAATAAATACCATAAATAAGGCTGCAAATTAATAAAACTGCATAAACCAATACACCGGTATTAAACGGAAGTCCAAATTCATTAACAAAAAGGAGCTCAAACCAGGAAGCAACTTTAACAGTTCCGGGAATAATAATATAAAGGATAGAGCCTAAAATTATAGCTGAAAGCGCAAGCGCCTTTATTGTATTTTTACGGGTAACTTCATAGTTCCGGTAATAATAAACCATAACTATTGCCGGTATTGCCAAAAGGTTAAGTAGGTGAACTCCAATTGATAATCCCATTAAATAAGCAATAAGTATAAGCCATCTGTTTGAGTGTGGTTCATCGGCCGAGTTTTCCCATTTTAAAATTGCCCAGAACACAATCGCAGTAAAAAGAGATGACATAGCGTAAACTTCACCTTCAACGGCCGAAAACCAGAAAGTATCTGAAAAAGTATAGGTCATTGCACCAATAAAACCGGCAGACATAACAGCCCATTTTCGCCATGGTGCGGCATTTTCAAAATCATTTATTAATATTTTTCTGGCAAGGTGGGTAATTGTCCAAAAAAGAAATGCAATAGTAAATGCGCTTGCCAGGGCTGACATAATATTAACCGACAAAGCTACATTTGAGCCAAAAAGGGTAAAAAACCTTCCAACCAGCATAAAAAACGGAGCACCGGGAGGATGACCAACTAAAAGTTTGTATGATGCAGAAACAAATTCACCACAATCCCAGAAACTTGTGGTTGGTTCAACAGTAATTGTGTAAACAGTAGCTGATACTAAAAAGGCCAGCCAACCAATTAAATTATTTAAAAAGTTGTATTGCTTCATTATTAAGCGTTTTTTAATTTTTATCAAAATGCCTTCATTTACTTACTTTAAAAATGGCGCTGTAATCTTTCCGGGCATTTAATATTGTAACTTACAATTGTTTTTTAACTAAAAGTCAAAAATACAACAAACTTTAAAATAATCTCTATTTATGATCCCATCTATTAATTATAGTGAAGCGAAAAATACAAATAATTGCAGATGAGTCAAAAAAAATAGAACAATAGATAATTAGGTTTTTTTTACTATTTTTTTTTGAAGGATATATAAAAACATTCTATATTTGCATCGCTTTTAAAAAATAAGCAGATTATTGTTCCGTGGTGTAATGGTAGCACAGATGGTTTTGGTCCATCTAGTCAGGGTTCAAATCCTTGCGGAACAACCACTAAACCTCCAGAAATCTGGGGGTTTTTTTTATATAATGGTTTTACACAATAATTAATTGATTAGTGAGTTTCTGATTTGTGACAAATTGTTATTAATTTGGCCTGATTTTTAATGCAGGGTTAATCTGATAGCAAAATATTTATTTATTGGAAATAATTAAAACGGGCATGATTCGTTAAAAACAAACACGGATGAAATTTCATCATGCGGGTTACATCCGGCCTTAATTTAAAATTTATTTACAGATGAAAAGGTTTGTCCTGATATTTTTAGGTTTCTTTTTTCTTGTTTTGGCCCCTTCTTTTTCACAAAACAGTAAAGCCTTGGGATTACGTTTGGGAGGTGGTAATTCAGTTGGTGCTGAGATTTCATTTCAAACGCCATTTCTGCAAAACAGGGCAGAATTTAATTTAGGTTTTGGGGGTAATTCAAACTGGAATTACTGGAATATAACCGGAGTTTATCAATGGGTAATGCCTATCGACGGTGGTTTTTACTGGTATCTGGGTTTGGGACCATCTTTGGGTAACTGGGATTATGTTGGCAAATACAGAGAAGATAACCAGGGAGGAATGTCTCTTGCTCTTGCTCTTAATGCAGGTATCGAATACAATTTTTCAGAGGTTCCCATTCAGATTTCCTTGGATACCCGTCCGGAACTTGGTTTAATTAACAAAGGAGGTGATTCCTGGTTTGGCCTTGCAGTTGGAATAAGATATAAATTTTAATAGCTGCTTAAATAAAACAAAAAGGTTTGAAAATTTTTCAGGCCTTTTTTTATTTCTCGTTTATAAGCCTGTCCATTAGCCGAAACATTTTTTTAGAGTCCCACTTTGCTGCTCCGGTTTTGTAGAGTATAAGTCTTCCGCGCTTATTTACTATAAATGTTGTTGGTATTGTTGATGTTTCAAAAACACCCGGCACCATTCCTTCTAAAAAATAAAGTGGCAAAGAGTAGTTTTTCCTGGTTATAAATTTTGTAACAACATCAGGTGATTCATTACTTATAAAAATAAAGTGAACGTTGTTTTTATATTTCTCATATAATTTTTGAATAGAAGGAAGTTCTGCTATACACGGAGGACACCAGGTAGCCCAAAAATTTAAGAAAATGGGTTTGTCGCGTAATTGAGAAAGTTTTACAGGTTCGCCATTATAGCCAATTACTGTAAATTCGAAATCCTTTTCGTTGAGCATTACTGTTTTGGATGATTCGCGTGGCGAAAGGAGCGTGTGCCGAACTACAAAGGCAGAAATTGTTTTCCGGGTATTGGGAATAAGCATGGCTATAATCAGTAATAAAAAGATAAAATCCAGTGCAATGCTCCACCATCTTTTGCTTTCATGATATTTTGTCCAGATGTTTTGCAGTTTAATTTTTTTCATTTGGCCTGAATTTAGGACATAAAAAATCAGATTCGTTTAAAAACCCACCATTTGGGGCGCATCATTGATTTATAAACCTTACCGTACCCGGTCTCAATTTCGGCTCCAATAGTGTTAAAATCAACCAGATCGGGCACACGCTCCCAAAACTGGTTAATATCAATTAACATATTATGGCTGGTGCCGGGTGTGAGGGTTAACGGGAAATCATCACTTTTTATTCTGAACCGTCTTGTTTGGTGGTTAATTCTAAACAACAAATCAGGGAGTAAAAAAGTTTGGTTTAATACGGTTGTGTTTGAAATTGTTAATCTCATAAGAAGTCTTCCCGATTTTTTTTCCTCCAGTAAAACCGATTTTAAAGAAACCATTCCGGGCATTATATTTTTTAACCAGCCCTTTTTATGTATAAAATAACCGGCTGCACCTACTGCTACAATTGCAGATAACCAGGCCAAAACCGGCCGGTTGGTTTTTTCATTTGCATTCCTTTCCATAATTATTTCCTCATAGTTTTTTAATCTTTTTTCTCCCTGAACGTTCTGTTCTGTTGATTCAATAAGGGGTATATCTGCCCGGTTATTATAATTTTTTGGAGGTATAATAATTCTCCCACAATAATCCATTAAAAAAAGAAATGCAAGTACAGAAACTATAAAAGCACTGTTTTTTTTCCAGAAATCTATTAGTTTAATCATTTTATATTTTATTGTGGAAAAGGTGCTAATCCTTTAAAATTTATATAATACTCTCCATCATTTTCCGGTTGTCCCATTTCTTCGTCTGTTTCGCCCAGGGCATTGGCTACACCAACACTGGCAAACATACATGTTGCCTTGTGTCGCAATGCATGCAGCGATACATGTGAGGCAATTTCGGGGGTTAATACTCCCATGTGCGGAAATACATTTGTCCTTACAACAATAAAATATAAAATTTCATTTTTTCGTGCCAGTATTTGAGGATTGATGTCTGTTTCGCGACGAACATTTAAAACTTCATATCCTTCATCAATAAGGAATTTGTAAACAACCCTGATGCCAAAAAAATGCAATTCATTTTTGTCAAAAGTTTTACCCATAATAACTTAAGAACTAATCATAATATTAATTTCCAATGATGACAAAGATGATATTATCCTTACGTTATTCCAAAACCTGAGATAATTGTTAACCTTCTTTAACCCGTAAAAAATAGATTAAACTTACAAAGTTATTAAATTTGCACCATGTTAATAATAGTATCTGTAATATTAGTTACAATAATTCTTACCCTTGTATTTTCAAGGTTTTTTGGTGGTAAAAACTTACAGAAAACCGAAAATCAACATTATGATATAGTTGAAGGTGAGTGTTGCGGGGCACATGAGGTTTGTGATAAAGAAACCTTATTATCTGATGATGATAAAATTATTTATTACCAGGATGAGGAACTTGATGTGTTCATAAAAAAGGGGCCAAATGATTACTCACCGGCAGAAATTGACCAGTTTCGTGAGATTTTATTTACCATGCGCGAAAATGAGGTTTCTGGTTGGCTAAAAAGTCTGCAGTTAAGGGGAATTTTACCTCCGCATATTGTGAGGGAGGAAGCCCTGATGATTGTGTCTGAATTAAGGAGGAAAACCCAGAAGCAGATATAAGAGTTACGGAAAAACC
>JBBIVA010000032.1:0-29743 GCA_037439945.1 Marinilabiliaceae bacterium | reverse complement strand
TAATGAATAAAGCAAAAAAAATTATTACAATTAATTGTAGTATTATCAAAAAATACTAAATTTCAGTAAAAAGTAATCAGATAATTTCCAGTGCATTAATTGGAATCCAGCCAATGTTTCCATCCTCAGGTTCAATTTTGTGCCAATCATTAACAGTTTCGAGGATTGATACCCTTGTACCTTCATGTAATACGAATATTTCAGTACCACTTGAGTCCGGTGAACTTCTCACAATTACTGAAGGAGTCATAATTATTGCCCTGTCGCGGTTAATTAGTTTACTTTTTTGATTACTTGAAAAGCCGAAAGTAATGGCTGAAAGCAGCACCGATAAAACGACGAGATAAAAAGATACTTTTTTAACAAGGATTGTTTTAGCGAAAAAAAAGAAGAACAACATTAATAAACAAACAGCGAAGGAAACTATGGAAACTATAGCCCATGTATCTGAATTACTATAGCTCCGTAATTGTGATAACCATTTGGCCAGGAAAAAAGTCCCCACTGGGGCAATTTTGTCAGTAATCTGGCTGTAGGCCAAATCAAGGTTATACCTTATGTCCCTGTCATGTGGTGCCAGCAGGAGAGCCCGTTCATAGTTTATAATAGCCTTTGTAAGCAATCCATTACGGTAATAGGCATTTCCTAAGTTGTAATATAATCCGGGCGATTCCAAACCTGTTTTCAGAATATCTTCGTATGCAGCAATTGCATCCTTAAAGTTACCCTCCTCATAATAGGCATTTCCTTTTATTAATCTGGTATCTGAGGCCATAACACTTACAGTATTTACAGCAACAAATAGAAATAAAACAAGTTTTAAAATGGTATGATCCAAAATAAATTTAAAAATCGATTTCATTTTTGTGGGAATAAGATGCTTTGTTAATATTTTGCTATATTCCATGAATGGTTAAACCATTTTTAATTGTTTTTTAAGCTGGCTCTCAAGTTTACTTATGGTTTCAACAGCCTTTTTGTAAAGATAATCTCTCTCCTGGTGTTCGGCCTGTGGTGAATACCTGGCATATTCGCAGGTATCGAGGATATCAAGAAAATCAGCTGTTGTTTGATCATTGGCGTTGCATTCAATAAGAATTGATCTGGCATTGTCACGGTTAAGTTGGGCTTGAGGTATAGCCAGTTTATCACTTATATAACCCCATAAAGCACGGCTAAGTTCTTCATAAAAGCCCTCCTTGTCATTCTTTTTGAGATGTATTGCTGATTTTTTCAGGCGTTTCAAAGCCATTTTATTGGCTTTGCGGTTACGCACCATTTGCATATTTGCATTTTCCTTTATTTTTTTCTGAAATAAAACATAAGCAAATACAAATATTAAAAGAGGTACAATATAACCAAGAAAAAAACTTATTGACCCGAATAAGAAAGTGTTTTTGGGTTGTAAGGTAATATCGGAGGTTTTAATATAACGAATATCCTGTCCCAGATATTGAATACTTTCTCGACGGTTGCTGATACCGGGTGATGGTGCAGGGGCTGAACCAACTTCAGTTCCGGTCCTTTCAACAGTTATGTTTATTGGGTTTATACGTAAGGTGTTATATCTTCCGGCGGAAGGGTTAAAGTAGGTATATTCAACAGCCGGAATTTCATAGTTTCCGGCATGTCTTGGGATTATTAATGTTTCAATTGTACGGGTTCCCTTGCCCCCTTGAGTTGTTTGAGATATGTTATTTGTTGTTTTTGGTTCAAATACATCAAAATCAAACGGAAATTTTATTTCGGGATTTTTTGCCAGCCTGAGGTTACCCGAACCTGAAACTGTTGCTTTTATTGTTATTCCGTCATTTATACTGGCAGTTGTTTTTGATGCAGATACATTTAATGTTACCTCACCAACAATTCCCGAAAATGATGCAGGTTGGGGTGTTGGCAGGGGATTTACTGTAATGTTGATTCCTTTGGAACTAACCCTTCGTTTAACGGTCCTGTAACTGTCAAAAAAATCGTCAAAAATGCTTTGTGACTGTCGCGCTGAACGTTGTTTGATAAGGAATTCAATTGATGTAGGCTCAATATTCAATTTTCCGGCAACCTGAGGATATAATACTTTTTGACTGAATACTCCCGTTCTGTAGGTTTTGCCATTTATGTTTTGAATTCCCCATTGAATATTATCTGATTGATTTTCCAGTTCTTCAACAATAAAGTTTTTCAATTCCGGATTTTTTATATCTGATATACCTTCGAGGTTTACTTTTGTGTAAATCCTGGTTGTAAGTAATATTGGCTCATCTTTGTAAGCAGTAGTTTTATTGGCAGTTGTTGTTATAAATAAATCATCATCAGAAAGGGCTGCAGTTTCTGTTTGTCCCTGGTTGCTTTGTTGCTGCTGCTGTGTTGAAGCGTCACTCTGGATAACTTCAATTGTAACTGAATTTGATTCAATTTTTTTGCCATCAACTTCGATAGTGGCCGGCGGAATATTAAAAACGCCTGTTTTATCTGCCCTTAAAATATATGTAAAAGAGTAATTTACCATACGACTAACCTGGTTGTTTATTATTTGAACCTGGGTACTGGTTGAAGTAGTGGGGCCCATTAAAATCTGAAAATCATTAATTCCGGGTACCCGTAAATCTGATGCCTCTTTATTAATATTATAAATTAACTGAAAACGTGATCCTTGTATAACAGTTTTGGGGGCAGTTGCCACAAAACTTGCATCCTGCGCCTTTATTGGTAAATTACCAGTTAGGATTAACACTAAAATTAAAATTCTTCTCATAACGAGAAAATTTGTTTGGTTTTTATAAGTTTAAAATTGTTTAATTATATCACAAAAGTAACTAACAAATTGGTTTTCATGCATTATCATTCATTTACAGGTTTTTTTTCAGAGAAAAATAAACTACTAATTGGTGATTTAAAATGTTAATTACCAGTTTTTCTCAATTTTTAAAGGCTGGGTTGCCTTCATTTTCTTCATTTCCTCCTGAAGCTCTTTTTCATCCTGTTCCATAGCCTGCAAAATACGCTCAGCATTTTCTTTGCTTATACCTTCCTTTTGCTGTTGATCATTTTGTTGCTGTTGTTGATCTTTTTGCTTTTCCTCATTTTGCTCCTGTTCCTGTTCTTTCTTTTCTTCTTTTTGTTGATCCTGTTGCTGGTCCTGTTTATCTTTTTGTTGTTTCATTTTCATTGCTGCAATTAGGTTATACCGGGTTTCATCATCAAAGGGATTATTTTTTAATGCTGTTTTATATGCTTCAATTCCTTTATCCAGTTCATTTAAGCCCATATAACTATTGCCTATATTATGGTATAACAAACCAAGCCTTCCGTTGTTGTCTGTTTGGTTTGCGAGGGCCTGAAGCTGGTTTATTGCATCCTGATATTTTTCCTGTTTAAACATAGTTGCAGCAAGATTAAACCTTGCTTCAAAGGAATCCTTGTTTTTATCAAGGGCTTTCCAATAATCATTACCTGATTCAACAAAGTTCCCCTTTTCATAATGTTCAGTCCCTTTACGTATAAATTTTCGTTCCTGCTGTGCATAAACCAAGTCAGTGGCAGTAATCAAAACAAAAAACGCAATAACCAGAAACTTCATTTTATTTACTATATAATTCCTGTTCATAATGCAGCAAAATTAAATAACAGTGTTATCTTTTTTCTTTTTCTTATTATCAACTGTAAATATGTCTATATTTTTCAAAAGTTTGTTTTTACGTTCAAGGATAATAAAATCTATCAATAATATTAATAACGCAATAATTGCAAAATATTGAAACTGATCATCAAACTCAGTATAAACTTTTGATTCAAATTCAGATTCATCCAACTCTTCAAGCTGGTCCATTAAATTGTTAATGCCATTCCTTATATTATCAGCAGGAATAAAATCGCCATTCCCATTAACTGCAATTTGTTTAAGCATTTCCTCATTTAGCCTGGTAATAACTACATTGCCGTTTTTGTCGAGTAAAAAGTTCCCTTTCCCACCGGTTGGAATTGGCCCACCCTTAGGAGTTCCCATACCCACCGTAAAAACTTTAATCCCATTTTCTGCTGCTTTTTTTGAAGCCCCAACGGCATCGTCTTCGTGGTTTTCGCCATCCGTTACCACGATAATTGCACGGTTAACATTTTCCTGCTTGCTGAATGAACCAACTGCCAGGTTAATAGCACTGCCAATAGCCGTTCCCTGAACAGGCACAGATTCGGTATTGATTGCCCCCAGGAACATTTTGGCTGAAGGATAATCAGTGGTAATTGGTAACTGTACATACGCCTGCCCTGCAAAAACAATTAAACCAATGCGGTCGTTTTTAAGTCTGTCAGATAACCGTCCTATTGCCTGTTTTGCCCGTTCAAGCCTTGTTGGTTCAATATCAATAGCATTCATACTGTTTGAAACATCCAGACAAATAATCAGTTCAATTCCTTTTCGTTGAACTGTTTGGACTCTTGTTCCAAACTGAACTGCCGATATTGTAAGTATTAAAGCAGCTAATGCCAGTAAAAGCAAATAAAACTTTACCACAGGCCTGAATAATGAAACATCGGGCATCAAATGTTGAATTATTTCGGGGTTACCGAATCGTTTTAAAGCTTTTTTCTTTTGCGATGATAAAATAAGCTGAAAAAATGCCAATGCCGGTATAAGCAAAAGCAGGTATAAATATTCAGGATTTCCGAATCGAAACATGATTAATCAGTTTAAGGTAATGTTCTTAAAATTGTATTTCTAATAAGAATTTCACTTATTAGAAAAACCAACCCAAGGATTGCAAATACCAGGAATTCTTCTGATTTCTTAGTGAACTCCTGAACCTCTGTTTTGGTTTTTTCCATTGAATCAATTTCCTTGTAAATTTCTGCAAGTTTGTTTTTGTCGGTAGCTCTGAAATAATGGCCCCCTGTTATGGAAGCAATACTCCTTAGCATAGCTTCATCAATTTTAACCTCTACATTTTGTGTTTGTTGTCCAAAAACTGTATTAATAGGAAACGGGGCTGTACCTATGGTTCCAACACCTATGGTATAAACCCTTACTCCAAAAGTTTTTGCAATTTCGGCTGCTGTGAGTGGGGCAATTTGTCCCCTGTTGTTTTCCCCATCCGACAACAATATAATTACTTTACTTTTTGAATTACTATCCTTTATTCTGGTCACCGCTGTGGCCAGCCCGTTACCTATGGCAGTTCCATCCTCGAGCATTCCCGGACTGATATCTCTAAAAAGGTTAACCAAAACAGCATGGTCAATTGTTAGCGGGCACTGAGTGAAGCTTTCGGCAGCAAACACAACCAGTCCTATCCTGTCATTATGCCGTCCCTGTATAAAATTTATTGCGACTTCTTTTGCTGCTTCCAACCTGTTGGGCTTAAAATCCATGGCCAGCATACTTGATGAAACATCAAGGCATATAATGATATCAATACCTTCGGTTGTGGATGTTCTCAATTTATTGGAGCTTTGGGGCCTTGCAAGTGCAAATATTATCATTATTATTGATAATGAGCGCAATACCATTGGAAGGTGCCGTATGTACATTTTTTTTGATTTGCCGATAGGTCCAAATCCTTTTAATGAACTTATCTGCAGAGAAGCATTCATGTTTTTTTGTCTCCATACATACCAACCTATCATTGGTATTAAAAGCAACAAAAGGAAAAAATATTGAGGATGAAGAAATGTAATGTCCATTTTAATTAATTTAGTTTTTTACCGATTTTTCTACTTCCCTTTGTAAGGATTCCTTGGCTGCTTCTTCTGGTGATTTCAACACCTCTTGTTTTGTCTGGTTCACAAAAAAGAAAGCGCTAAGCAGGTTAAAATCGTTCTCGTCGGCCAACGGTTCATATTTTGCAAATTTGGCAAGGTCGGCAGTTTCGAGGATTTGTTTCATTTTTGGAAGTAATTTATCATCGGGAAGCTCGATAAACTTTAAAGACTTTAATATTTCCGGTGTGGTTTGTTCCATGGCCGGAAAATTGTACCTGCTTTCCATGTATGTTCTGACTGTATCAGTAACCTGTGAATAAAAAAGCTTGGTTTGGCCTTTTTGCCAGATTTTTTCATCTTTAATCCTTTCAAGTTCTTTTAATGCTATCACATGTGGTGGGTCCTTGGGTTTTTCTTTAAAAAGAAAGTCTTTTAATGGATTTCTTCGTTTTAGCCACCAATGAATTGCTAAAACCAATAATGAGGATAACAACATTGTCGCCACCACCCAGGGTAAAAACCTTAATAATTCGGTCAGGCTGAAAGGGGTATTTATTGGGCTTTTAATATCAAAAAGTCCTTTTTCAGGATCAACAGTATTGAACGGGTTAATTACCATCAGGGCCAGTGAATTACTCATTTGTTTTTCCTTTAGGCCATTTGTTTCATACTCAATTGCTATGGGTGGTATATAATGTAATCCGCTATCGAATGAAGTAATCCTGTATTTTTGTAAAATGTTTATAAGATTATTGTTCTGAAAGGTTGTATCTGGTTTTCCAATTTCAACTACTTCAATACTTTTAATAATAGAGTCGTTAAACACCGGAATTGAAATCACCATATTGGCTGGCTGGTTAATGTTTAAGGTAAAATCCATTTGTCCGCCAATAAACATTAGAGTTGAATCAAGTTTAGCAGATACACTTACAGGCTGGGCCAGGCCCTGAAACGAGAAAAAAACAGATAAAATTATGGATGATAATACCAATAATGGTTTTTGAAAAACATTGTTTATTTGGGTTGTCATTTTAGCTTCTTTTTTTAAATAATGACATTAAGGCTTTAACATAGTCTTCATCAGTATTAACTGAAACATGGTCGACACCGCACCTGGTAAACAGCGATTGTATTTTCTGTTCATTATCTTTCCACCATTTATTATAAAGTTCCCTGTTTTTTTTATTGGAGGTGTTAATCCACTGAAATTCTCCAGTTTCAGCATCTTTAAATTGTATAAATCCAACATCGGGCATTTCTGCCTCCCGTTGGTCAAAAACTCTAAGAGCCACAACATCATGTTTTTGATTTGCTATTTTAAGAGCGTCTTCAAAATCATCGCCAATAAAATCTGATATTACAAATGTGGTACAGCGTTTTTTTAATGCATTTGTTAAATACCTGAGAACTTCTGATATGTCTGTTTGACGTTGTTCAGGGGAAAAACTAATTAATTCACGTATTATATGAAGTATGTGTTTTTTCCCTTTTTTGGGAGGAATGAATTTTTCAATTTTATCTGAAAAGAATATTACCCCTGCTTTATCGTTATTTTGAATGGCTGAAAAAGCTAAAACTGCTGCCATTTCTGTAATCACATTTTTTTTGAATCGCCATGTGGATCCAAACTCACGTGATCCTGATACGTCAATTAACAACATAACAGTCATTTCACGTTCCTCTTCAAATACCTTAACAAACGGATGATTAAACCGTGCTGTTACGTTCCAGTCAATATTACGGATATCATCACCATACTGGTATTCACGCACTTCGCTAAACGTCATTCCACGCCCTTTAAAAGCTGAATGATATTCTCCTGCAAAAATATTGTTTGAAAGGCCTCTTGTTTTTATCTCAATTTGCCTTACTTTTTTAATTAAGTCTGTTGTTTCCACTTTTGTACAATACTCAGTTTATTATTACTAGTAAAAGAAATTTTGGCCTGTTTTAATAGGTTTTATCAAACAATACCAGATTATAATTTTACATTTTTTGTGTTACCCTGCTTATTGTTTTTATGGTACTTCAATAGTGTTTAATATTTCACTTATAATTTCTTCTGATGTAACATTATTTGCTTCGGCTTCATATGACAGCCCAATGCGGTGGCGTAACACATCGTGGCATACTGCCCTGACATCTTCAGGAATAACGTATCCCCTGCGTTTTATGAAGGCATAGGCTTTTGATGCCAAGGCCAAACTTATACTGGCACGGGGTGATGCGCCGTACGAGATCATGTCTTTATATTTTTGTAGTTGATAGTTTTCGGGGTAGCGGGTAGCAAAAACAATATCCACAATGTATTTCTCAATCTTTTCATCCATGTAAACATCTTTAACTACTTTTCTGGCTTTAATGATGTCTTCAGGTTTAAGTATTGTTGTTGCTTTTGGAAACGTTTGTGCAAGATTATGCCTTATTATTTGTTGTTCCTCATTTTTGTCGGGATAACTTATTACCACCTTAAGCATAAAACGGTCAACCTGGGCTTCGGGCAATGGGTAGGTTCCTTCTTGTTCAATTGGGTTTTGGGTTGCCAAAACCAGAAATGGTGAAGGTAGTGTGTATGTTTGTTCCCCAATTGTAACCTGCCTTTCCTGCATAGCTTCCAAAAGTGCACTTTGAACTTTGGCAGGGGCCCGGTTTATTTCATCAGCAAGAACAAAGTTTGTAAAAATTGGGCCTTTTCTAACTATAAATTCCTCCTTTTTCTGACTATAAATCATGGTTCCTAGTAAATCGGCAGGTAAAAGGTCGGGAGTAAACTGAAAACGGCTGAATTTAGCATCAACAATATTCGATAAAGTGGTAATAGCTAATGTTTTGGCCAATCCAGGAACACCTTCAAGTAAAATATGTCCATCTGAAAGCAGACCTATTAACAGACTTTCTACCAAATGTTTCTGACCAACAATTACTTTATTCATTTCAATGGTCAAAAGGTCCACAAATGAACTTTCCTGTTTTATACGTTCATTAAGCTCTTTAATGTCAACAGTTTGATTCATGATTTATTAGTTTATCAGTTGTATATTTATTTTGTTTTATATTAATTCAAAAATAAACCATAACAATACGGGTTAGGGCATGGTAAATGTTAATTTTTATTAATCAGGGGTTATGTAAATCACGCATTGTTAATTATTTTTTAAACGCTACTTTATAATTTATTATAAAATTCCGCCCTGTTTTATATCAAATTTTGTTCCAATTTAATGATGTCAGAATCAATTGTCACAATTTTTTATTATTTCAAAACCAATTGTATTTACTTAGGAGTCACTAAGTAATTTTGGGCCAATTAGGTTATTTAGGGGCTAATGACTTAACCCCTGATTAGTAAAACTATAATAAATTTATTGTGGTTTCAATTTTTAGTTTTTCTTAACCGTTTTGCATTTCAATAATTAATTTATCAGAATTCGGGTTATTGTTATTTTTGATATCCAAAATTAAACCCAAATTTGTCTTTAGCCATTTTTTCTAATTACCGTCATTAGAAATTAATAGTATTAAGTTATTGATTACATGCCTTCTATTTTGACAAATCGCTAAAGAAAAACTAAAAATTTGTAATCAGAAATGCTTACAAATTAAGTTTTTCTAAAGCAGCCTGTACCGACTATTCGGTAGGGTTAATCCCGGCTAAGTCATTAGTTCATTGCCTTTCTAATGACTAATCAGGGTTAAAAATGTCGGTTTGTTTGAAAATTTTGATTTATGTAAAATTTAAATTTATGAGTAATATTTTTGAAGATGATGATTTTGTTTGTAAACATTTGCAGCTTACTAAAAAGGCACTTGTGTCTATAATTAGGGAAAAAGCATTAAAATCTTTTTCTGAAATTCAGGATGAGACTGATGCAGGAACAATTTGTGGTACCTGTGTTGCCGATATCGAAGAAATCCTTGAAGAAGAACTTGAAAAGCAAAAAATGGAATGACTTTTTATGGTAAAAGTAATGAACTGTCACCATAACTCAGAAACCTGAAATTGTTATTAAAGGCATATTTATACACGTCCTTCCAGTTTTCACCTATTAATGCTGCAATTAACAAAAGCAATGTGCTTTTGGGTTGATGAAAGTTAGTTATCAGGCCGTTAACAATCTTAAATTCAAATCCCGGAACTATAATTATAGCAGTTGATGCAATAAAGGCCTTTAAATTATTCTTTTCAAGGTAATTAATAATTGCTTCAATAGATTGGTTTAAAGTAATTTCAGATTTTATATTAAATCCATCCCATTGCCCAACCAGTTGGCAGTTTTTTTCGGTAATTAATTTAATTCCAGCGTAATATAACGACTCAAGGGTTCTTACCGATGTTGTGCCTACAGCAATAACCCGACCCTCATGTTTAAGTATTTGTTTTAAGGTTTCGAGTGGGACAGAAAAATGTTCTGCATGCATTTCATGATCGTCGATGGTTTTACTTTTAACCGGTTTAAATGTTCCCGCACCTACATGTAATGTAATTTCAGTGCTTATAATTCCTTGGTAGGACAGTGAGTTAAGAACGTGGGGCGAAAAATGAAGGCCAGCTGTTGGTGCTGCCACTGAACCCTTATGTTTTGAGTAAATAGTCTGGTATCTTTCTTTGTCAATTTCCTCTGACTCGCGCTCAAGGTAGTGAGGTATTGGTGTTTGTCCCATAGATTCCAGAATATTTGCAAACGGTACCAAACCATCCCAACAAAACCTTATTATTACCCCATCATTTAATTTCTGAATGACTTCAGCTGCTATTTCCAGGTTAACTCCGTTAATAATTGCATTACCGTACACAATTCCATCTTTCCATTTTTTTTGGTTACCTACAATACAAACCCAATCAACCTGCCTGGTTTGTATAAATGCATCTTCAATGGTTGCAGGGTAATGGGGTTCAAGACAGAATATTTGAATTTTTGCCCCTGTTGATTTATGAAAATTTAATCGGGCCTTAATAACTTTTGTATTATTAAAAACCAACAATGAATTTGTGGAAATATGGGTGCTGATGGATTTAAAACAATCCTCACTTAAATTACCACTATTAAAAACCAATAATCTTGACTGATCTCTGTCTTTTAATGGATATTTTGCTATTCGATCCGATGGCAGTTCGTAATTATAATCATCAATATTTATTATAGGAATCATTTTTTTAATTTTAGCGGATGCAAATTTAATTAACTTTGATGCAAAAAAAAATGCCGGGTATATAATTAACATCGAACCACATTGGATTGTACAAATGATTCAGATGAATTTAACGGACAATAGTTGAATTGATAAAATATATATTCACCGCATCCAAGAACAGGAAAAAAATAATAATTGTATGAAGGTCCAGGTAGGCGATAAAGTGCGTTTTTTAAATGAAACAGGCGGTGGTATAGTGGCCCGTATAGATGGAAATATTGTTTTTGTAGAGGATGAAGATGGTTTTGAAGTTCCTGCCCCAATTTGTGAAATAGTTATTATTGAAAAAGTACCTGAAAAGAATGACTCTGGAAATAGGGATGTTATTGGAAAAGAAACATCAGAAAATAAAAACGAGTTAGTTTCAGAAAAAGAAATTAAGCAAAATGAATTGGAGGATGAAGGACACGATGATTTTAACCCACGGATTTATTTAGGATTTATAAATATTGGAAAGACACTTGATGAAAATGCAAAATTAGAACTTTATTTAATAAACGACTGCAATTATTATTGTATTTACCTGGTTTCAGAGCTTTGCGATAACAGTTATAGGTATGCCTATTTCCAGGGGATTATACAACCCAACAGTAAACTTCTTTTAAATGATTTTTTAGTAAGAAAATTGGATGTTAACTGGGAAATACAACTTTTATTATTTAAAAAAGGAAAACCTTACCCTGCCTTGTCGCCGGTATCAGTTCCAATAAAACTTAAAGCCAATAGGTTTTTAAAATCCAATAGTTTCTTAAATAACGATTTCTTTTATCAGCCAGCCCTTTTAATACCCATAATTAAAAACCAGCTTGAACAAAAAATGGATTTACTTTCCAAATCAGATTTGAATAATATATTGATCGGTAAGGAAACAAAACAAAAAAATAAAAACAGTTCAAAGAATTATTCAAATTCCGGTTTGTTGGAGATTGACTTACATATACATGAATTAATTGATAACTGGGATAATCTTTCAAATGTTGAAATATTGCAGATTCAGATGGATAAGTTTTATACCGTTATGGATTTGAACTCAGGCAACAGAGGAAGGAAAATTGTATTCATTCACGGTGTTGGCAATGGAACACTTAGGAGTGAAATTAGTAAACAACTCAATAAAAAATATAAAGGTAATTATTACCAGGATGCATCATTCAAAGAATACGGATATGGAGCAACTATGGTAATTATTAAATAGAAATTTATTTTTTATAAACCTTATTTTATCTACACATTTTGGATGACAACCGTCGTACCAAATTCTATTTTTATCCGAGTAAATAATGTCTCTTCATTTACAGGGTAGTATGAACCCATATTTGCCGGTACTTTTTTACTGCTTATTTTTTTGAAGTCAATATTAAGAATATCAATTCTGTAATAATATTGTATTTTCTTTTTTAAATTTTAATTCTTCTCTACTACGTATTTTTTTTCTTTGATTTTATTGTTAAAGTAGTATTTAAAATTTGTTTTCTTATTTAATATTTTCATATCTATTAAAATTGAATTTTATTCTTTAAAGTTCAAAAAATTACTATTCTGAATTTTATTTATTCTTTTTAATTTTTAGTAATTCTGGAAAGATTAAAAATTATATTTAGATATAATTTTTAATCGATATAAAAATTTTTTAATGTTTTAAAAATATTTTAAATATTGAATAAATTTTAGTACATAATTTTTTTTGAAGAGTTTATTTTTTTAATACTTTTTTAAATTTATTAATAAAATATCCATAAATAATTTGTAATATTAAAAAAATTAAATATAAATTTGTAAAATGCTATGTAATATAAATTTATTAACGATGCATTTTACTAAATTATCGTTCGAAGAATTCATAATAAAGGTTGCCGAACTTATTGGCAACACTTTAAGCGATCCAAACATTATGGAGGCTATAAGTCGTTTTGGTTATGATTTGAAAAGGATAAAGGAAGGAGAGAATATTTACCGGAGGGTTATTGATGTAAATGAATCTCAAAATAATGCCCTTGAAAGAAAGGTTAAAATTCATGAAGAGCGGCGCAGGCTGCATTTGGCAGTAAAAAAGAAATATATGAAAATGCTCCAGATATCGAGAATTGCATTTGATAAGGACTTAATAATAAGAAAAGCACTAAAGTTGGATGGACCAAGGGAAGTTAATCTTGATGCATGGCTTAACCAGGTTTCGCTATTTGGCAATCGCCTGATTGGAGAAAAAGGGTGGGCCCAAAATTTAAAGGAATATGGTATTACTGATAAAGAGATATTATTGTTGCTGGGTGAATTGGATAAACTCAGAACAGTATCATTGGATTGTGAAAAATCAAAAGAAGTTTCTAAAAAGGAAACTTCAGCTAAAAGGGAGTTATTAAAAGAACTACAGGAGTGGGTAAGTGATTATTTGAAAATAGCTAAAATTGCTTTGGACGAAAAACCTGAATTATTGTCTAAATTACGAGATTAATAAAATGTTCTTTTTTTAAAAAAAAGTTAAATTGCAAAATCGCTGTATTTATAGCGAGTATGAAACATATAAAATATTTTTGTCGTAAAAACTGGTTATAATTGGTCAATTTTGTTGAAAAAATTGATTTTTTGTTAAAAATGGTTTCTTGAAAGAACTTAGATTATTTCTTGGATATTTGTTTATTAAATGCCTTATTTCCTTAATTCGATTGACTATGGGCAAAGGTTTACTAGCATTTAAATTGGCGCTTTTTTTAGCGTTTATTGGTTTTGTGCCGGTTCTTGGGCAAAATGATATTTCATCTGATGAAAAAATAATGATTGAAAATTATTTCAATCAGCAGAGAATTGATGCCGGAATAGTATTAAAAGGTGGTTCAGGTGATATACCCAGCCTTGGTCTTACATATTGTTCAGAAGGAGGATATGTTGATATTGTTCCCCCAAGCTGGCATCCCTTAGCGGTTAGTATTGTATGGAAAATAACAACTTTTGTAGGTTTTCCTGTTGAGCATCCAGCCTGGGGTGAGTATGTTGATAGTGGTCAAAACACCAAATTCCGTTTTTTCCCTGATAGAGTTGTATCCCCATATTTTGGTGTGAGGATATATTTTAGTTATGTACAATACAATAATATAGGACTTCCTGTGGGGACTGCAAATAATGATTATACTTTTGTTTATAAAACTCCATCAATTTATAATTTTGGAGCCGATGCACAAATTTGCCAGGGAAGTTCTGTTAATCTGAATTTGAGTAATTCAGAGAATGGTATGGAATACACCCTGCGAAGAAATGGGTTTCAGACTGGTATACCCATAAATGGTAATGGTTCACCTTTGGTATTTAATGTTTCAACAGCAGGTACTTATACTATTACAGCTGTTAATGTTGCAGGATCATTTTCATCTACTCCATGTGAAGTTTTAATGAACGGTGCTGCAAATGTTGTAGTAAACCCGCTACCGGTTGTTACAGCCGGGAGTAATTCCCCTGTTTGCGCGGGTGAAACAATTGATTTAACATCAACACCCGGAATGTCAACATATGTATGGACAGGGCCGGCAGCTTTTTCAAGTCCATTGCAAAATCCATCAAGGTCAAATGCTACGGTTGCTATGTCGGGAACTTATTCTGTTACGGTAACTGATGCGAATAGCTGTCAAAATACAGCCCAAACCAATGTTACTGTAAACCAGCGGCCCACTGCTACTATTTCAGGTACTACAACCATTTGTAATGGTCAATCAGCATTAGTATCAATTAACCTTACAGGTACATCCCCCTGGACATTTACATACACTGATGGTGTAACTCCTGTTACTATAAACAATCATCCCTTACCACTATATACTTTTAGTGTTTCACCTTCAGCAAACACAACATATACAGTTTCCAGTGTTTCTGATGCAAATACTTGTATGTTACCAGGTATAGTAGTTGGTAGTGCTGTTTTAACTGTTAACCAACGACCAACCTCCATAATCAGCGGGGGTGGCACTGTTTGTAACGGTACACCTGTTAATTTATCGGTTGTTTTAACCGGGGCCCCACCATGGAATTTAACTTATTCGGATGGTGTTGGTACCACTAATGTTGTTGCCAATGCATCACCATATATTATTACTGTATCACCATCGTCAACACGAACTTATACTATTACAGCCCTTTCTGATAATACAGGTTGTTCAGCTACACCCGGGGATATGACGGGTAGTGCACCAGTTACTGTTAACCCGAGACCAACAAGTTCTATATCAGTTGATGGATTATCTACTTTATGTAATGGTGGTAATACCAATATCAGGTTTAATTTAACAGGAACAGCTCCCTGGAATTTAACCTATACAGTTAATGGCACTCCAACAAATGTGAATGTTGTCGCAAGTCCATATATATTAACCGTAACACCGGGTTCAACAACTACATATACAGTTACTGCTTTAAGTGATGCAAATTGTTCTGCCATAGCTTCTGATATAACCGGCAATGCCGTAGTTACTGTAAATCCGAGGCCAACGGGAAATATGTCCGGTACAATAACCCTTTGTAACGGGGCTTCGGCAAATATCACTGTTAACCTGACAGGAACAGGTCCATGGAATTTAACTTATACAGTTAATGGTTCGCCTGTTTCCCAATCCGGAATTAATAGTAACCCTTATGTTTTTAGTGTTTCACCGTCATCCACAACCACTTATATATTAACTGCCTTGTCCGACGCTAATGGTTGTTCGGCCTTACCAGCTGATTTATCAAGTAATGCAGTTGTTACTGTAAATCCACGTCCAACTGGTGTTCTTTCAGGTGGAGGGACTATGTGTAATGGAGGTAATGTTGCATTGAATGTAGCATTGACCGGTTTAGGACCATGGACTATAAATATGGCTGCAAACGGTGTGCCAATGCCTCCGGTTGTTACAAATATAAGTCCATATAATCTGAATGTTTCACCTTCGGTTGGTACAACCTATTCTTTAATTGGATTAACCGATTCAAGGTGTTCGGCTATTGCTGCAGACTTGTCCGGTACAGCCATTGTTATTGTAAATCCTAGGCCTACAGCTGTTTTCGGGTCCAGTACAACAATATGTAATGGCTCAAGTACTAATTTGAGTATAACATTAACCGGCACACCTCCCTGGAATGTTACTTATACATTTAATGGTACTCCATCTACAATATTAAATATTGGTGCATCACCCTATATTCTTAATGTTTCACCAAGCGTTACAACTACCTACAGAATAATCTCTGTTACTGACAATAATCCATGTAGTGCTACACCAAGCGATATTTCCGGAGAACCTGTTGTTACAGTTAACCCTCGTCCAACCTCTGTAATTAGCGGTTCAACAACTGTATGTAACGGAACCCCTGCAAATTTATCGGTTTCATTTACAGGTACAGCACCATGGGCTTTTACCTATACTGATGGTGTAACTTCCTGGAATTTGGTTGCCAACTCCAGTCCCTATATTATACCTGTAACTCCAAATGCGACTCGAACTTATACTATTACAGCCCTTTCTGATAATACAGGTTGTTCAGCCGCACCCGCGGATATGACGGGTAGTGCAACAGTTACAGTTAATCCACGGCCTACAGGTGCTGTTTCAATTGTGGGAGGAAGTGCATTTTGTAATGGTGGATCTACAACTGTAAGGTTTAATCTGACCGGAACCGGTCCATGGGATATGACATATACCATTAATGGTGTTCCTACAACTGTTAACGGTATTTCATCCCCATATAATTTACCACAAACTCCATCAGTAACATCTGTATATCAGATTACTGCACTGCGTGACGCAAATTGTGTTGCCAATGCTTCTGATTTTCCCGGGAGTGCTACTGTTACAGTTTATCCGAGGCCAACATCAACCATAAGTGGATCTGCAACAATATGTAATGGTAATTCAACATCTATTACAATTAATCTGACGGGATTAGCGCCATGGAATATTACCTATACAGTAAACGGTGTAACTGTCGCAGCAAATAATATATTAAATAGCCCCTACACCATTAATGTAAATCCTTTGGTAAACACTACATATGTTGTTACAAGCATTAGTGATGGCAATGGATGTAATGCAACTCTGGCTGACATGCCCGGAAGTGCTGTGGTAACAGTTAATGCACGACCTACCGGTACACTTGCAGGTGGAGGCACAATATGTCAGGGCGCCTCATCAAACCTAACCTTTAATTTGACTGGCACGAGTCCATGGACGATTAATTATACAGCCAATGGTGCTAACCAAGCTATAAATGGCGTTGTTACCAGCCCTCATGTTGTATCAGTTACCCCTGCAGTTAATACAACCTATGTATTTACCGGTTTGTTCGATGCAAATTGCCCTGCTCAGCCTACTGATATCTCTGGTACTGCGGTATTGAATGTTAATCCCAGACCAACTGCGGTTTTAAGTGGTTCCAGTACTGTTTGTGTTGGTGGATCGGCTAATTTAAGAGTTGCTTTAACAGGTACTGCGCCATGGAGCATTACCTATACCAACGGTGTTACTCCGGTTACTATTAATAATATATTATCATCACCACATTTTATACCGGTTTCCCCGGCAGCAACTACAACATATACGTTATTAGCTGCCAGCGATAATTTTTGTAGTTCTAATTTAAGTGATCTTTCAGGATCGGCAGTTATAACTGTTAACCCACTTCCAACCGGAAATATTTCGGGTGGAGGAACAATTTGTAATGGTGGTACCAGGGGGTTGACCCTAAGTTTTACCGGTACTGCACCATGGAACTTTAACTATAGTGATGGAATTACAACCATAAGTGGAACGGCTAATACATCTCCTTATGTATTAAATGTTACACCTTCGTCAACACGTACTTATACCTTAACCAGCTTAACAGATGCAAATAGTTGTAATGCTATCGCTGCAGGTTTAACAGGTAGTGCTGTGGTTACTGTTAATCCACGGCCAACAGCTGCAATATCAGGTAACCAAAGTATTTGTATTGGAGGAACGGCAAATTTGAACGTTATTTTAACGGGTTCAACGCCATGGAATATTACATATAGTGATGGAGTATCTACATTCTCCACAACAGCCGGATCATCTCCGTTTGCATTACCAGTTTCACCAACGGCTACACGAACCTATACAATAACCGGATTGTCAGATGCAACTACTTGTACATCTGTACCAGCAGATTTAACAGGGTCAGCTGTAGTGACTGTTAACCAGGTTGCTGTTACAATGGCAGTGCAGCCCCCTGCGAATCCTGTAAATACACGGGTTTGTTTTGGAAATTCGATTACTTATATAGCAACACCATCCCTGGGTAGTGGCGATTATTCTTATCAATATGAATTAAGGTTACTTCCAGCCGGTTCATGGCAGAATGTTGGAAATTCAAGTACTTATTTAACTTCTACATCACTTGCAGTTGGTAATTATGAAATTCGTGTAAGAGTAACTGATAATTTAACTACTTGTTTTGTCACAAGCTCTGTGAGCACTTTTGAAGTACTGGCATTACCACCTGCATTACTCAATATTTCAAATTATGATGTTTGTTTAAACAGCCTGGTTACTTTAACAGGAACACCCACTGGTTATTCTTCTTATATATTCAATATTAATGGAGTTAATACCAATAACGGAAGTAATAACGTATTGCCAATAAGCACTTTGCCAGTAGGTTTAAATGATGTTTTTCTGACTGTTAATAATGGATCATGTAGTAATACTACAGCTACACAGCAGGTAACAGTGAGGCCTTTACCAACAACCAGCTTGTCACTTGTGGGTACCCGAAGTATTGTTTGTATAAACGAACCAGTTGCATTTACTGCTTCCGGAGCCACCGAATATTTATTCTATGTAAACGGAGTAGCACAAGGGGTAAGGTCACCTTTAAATACATTCAATCACTTCTCAGGTGACGATTTTAGTGTTTATGTCATAGGGTTTAATGGGTTTGGATGTCAGTTACAGAGTAATACTATCAATATTACTGTGAACAAACCGGTTGCTACAATCAGTGTTCCCTCATCTACAGTATGTGCAAACGATGTTGTTACATTTACTGCAACTGGCGGTGCTATGTACGAATTTTTCCGTAACGGTGTATCGCAGGGTTTAACTGCCTCTTCTACTTTAGTTATTAATAACCCTATAAATGGTGATCAGTTTTACGTTCGTGTTTATGATGCTCAAAATTGTCAGGCTGTTTCAAACGTTATAACTTTAACTGTTAATCCGCTACCAATTCCAGGATTGGTAGTTACAAATAACCCTGCATGCCAGGGCGAATCGGTAACATTCACTGCTTCAGGAGGTAATCGTTATACTTTCTTTGTAAACGATATTCAAATGCAAATGGGCACAAGTAATACATATATTACCAGCTCATTGAATAATGGCGACAGGGTTTATGTAATTGTGCGTAATTTGAATATGTGTAATGCCATTTCCGGTACTATTGATATGGTTGTAAACCCCCTTCCAGCAGTAGCATTAACGGTATTACCATCATCACATATTGGAGAAGGCGAATCAGTTCAGGTTGTGGCTGGTGGTACCGCTGAATACAGGTTCCTGTTAAACGGTGTTCCTGTAGGTGCATGGTCAACCAATAATATCTGGAATTTTGCATCACCTGCAAATGGTGATATTGTAAGTGTTATTGGTAGGAATAGTTTTGGTTGTACAAATCAGCATCCTGATATTACTATACTAGTTGATGCTCTTCCAAATTTATATGAATTAAGGGCTGTTAATCCCAGTTATTGCGAAAATGACCCGGGGGTACAGCTGTACTTAAGCGGGTATGAACCTAATGTTGATTATCTGTTAATTGATATATCAAGCGGTTCAGAAGTACCATTTGGTCTCGGCTCTGTTAACGGAGGGCTGATGAGTTGGAACAATGTAACTGAAGGTAATTACTTTGTCAGGGCTACACGTACCACCGGGGTTAATACTACTCGTGATTTTCCTGATATAGTAACTGTAGTTTCAACTCCTGCGCCAGCAGTTTACAACCTTATTCCAAATGTTACTTTAACAGAGTGTTTTGGAGGCATAAATATTTCTCTAAGTGGATCTGATACTGGGTTTACATATACCTTAATGTTAAATGGTACGATGCCAATTGAAACGATTTCCGGTACAGGTTCATCATTGTCATTCAATCCTGTTTATTACTCTGGTACCTTTACCATTGTATCGCAAAATAGCGTTTCAGGTTGTAGAAGCATTATGAATGGAAATACTTTTGTTGATGCTCCTGCCAATTCCAATATATTTAATCTTACATCTAACCCTGCCAGCGGAAGGTTTTGTCCGGGAAGATCTGGCGTTGAGTTATGGCTCGAGGGTTCTGATTTAAATGTTGCCTATGCACTTTATAAAGATAATATTCAGGTAGGTACAACAATTAATGGTACAGGTAACCCCTTGTTAATAGCACAGGTTATTGAGGAAGGGGTTTACATGGTTATGGTTGCTGCCCAGGGCGGATGTATTGCTCCAATGAACGGATCGGTAACTACAGTAGCAGAGTCAACACCAACCCCATATAATGTTGCGGCTGATAATAACGGATTTTATTGCCCAAACAGCAACGGTGTTAAAATAAGGGTTAACGGCCAGCAGCTAGGTGTGTTGTACACCCTATGGTATGGTGGTTTATCCCTTGATACCAAAATTGGTATAGTTGATGATCCGTTGTTGCAAATTGAGTTTGATGGCGAAAATAATAATCCGGGTACCTATACTGTAACAGGTGAATTTCCGGGTGGTTGTAATGGATTGATGGCCAACAGCGTGAATTTAACAGCCGATATTCTGCCAACCGCATTTGCCCTTGCTGGTGATGCAGGTTATTGTGCCGGTGGAAGTGCAAATGTTTATCTAAACGGTTCCCAATTAAATGTTGATTATGAACTATTCTTAAATGGTTCAAGCACAGGTACTGTTATACCAGGTAACGGAGGCCGGTTAACATTTGTAGTAAACCAACAAGGAGATTATACAATTGTTGGTACCTTTAATAATACTGTTACAAGATGTTCAGTTGAAATGGCTGGTACTATAAATATTGTTGAAATACCTTATCCTGATGTTAACCTGAATATTACCGCAGATTTGTCAGGTACTAACTGTGACAATGGGGCCCCAGTTACAATTGAGATGTCAGAAGCAGGCGTTATTTACGAACTGTTTAAATTTGACAATGGGGTGTTGGTAGCAACTGGTAACGTAGTAACAGGTAATGGAGGTGATGTTGTGTTTCCGATATTGGTTGTTGATAAAAATGCAACCTATAGGGTCCGGGCTACCCGTAACGGTTGTAGTGTAATGTTAACAGCATCTGTTTTGATAAATGTTCCGGGTGCTATATCATTATTCTCGATAACAGGAAACGATAACGTTTGTATAGGTGATGCCGGAGGTACAATTGGCCTGTCAGGTTCCGAGTTAGGGGTTGATTACCAGTTATATTCAATTGGTACAGGACCCGGAGGAAGCAATTCAACAGTTGGTACACCTATGCCAGGAACCGGCTTCCCTATTAACTTTGGCCTTATAGCCGGTGAAGGTGATTATTACATAGTTGGTACTTCTGTAAGTTGTACAAAACCAATGATTGGGATCTTTAACCTGAGGTTTAACCCTCTTCCTGTTGCTTACCAATTGACTGGTTCAGGTATTTATTGTGGAGATGTTGTTGGTGCCAATATTGGCCTTTCGGGTTCGGAATTGGATGTTAATTATAAGTTGTTGTGGTTTAACGGTAGCTTCAATCAACAAATGGATAACATAGACGGAAGTGGTTTCCCATTATACTTTAATGGTCAGTTTAATCAGGGTAATTATACTGTTTATGCCCGAAATAATATTACTGGTTGTACGTCAAGTATGAATGGACAAATTACCGTTATTAAATTACCTGAACCTGATATTACTGCAATAAATGTTGATATACCTTCAACTTCATATTGTTCCTTTGATGGTGGTATTGATATTGGCCTTACAAATAGTGAATCAGGAATAACTTATTCCGTTGTGGATGAGATATCTGGTTCAGTAGTTTCTTCAGTAACGCCAACCTCAGCCGGGGCATTAATGTTTGGAAATATTCCAGCTGGAACCTACCGTGTTGAAGCATCACAAAGTGGTGAGTGCATAAAGGAAATAGCAACAGGAATTGTATTTACCGAGGAGCCATCGCCAGTTGAGTATGTGTTAAGTGGACCCGCTTCAGGTTGCGCATCATCAATAATCCTTAATCTTTCAGGCAGCGAAAATGGCGTATTATACCAGTTATATTCTGATGCAATGTATTCGGGCGGAAATCCTGACGGATACATGGGACCAGCATATGATCAAACCGGAAATGGAAGTCCATTGACTTTTGATATTTCAGGGTTTGTTTCAGGTGCTAGTTTTTTCTGGGTAAAAGCCACATATACATCCGGATGTGCATCAACAACTCAGTGGGTGCTGGTGAATGTGAGACAGGCAGCACGACCATTCAATATAATTGCTGATTCAGGTTATGAATATTGTGCAAATGTTACCGGAATTTCAATAGGTGTTTCAACAACAGATACTGGAGTTGGATATCAATTAATCAGGGGTGCAACAACTGTTGATTTTATTGATGGAACTGGAAATCCTGCAACATTCGGATTATTACATGGTATAGGTACTTATTTTGTGAGGGCCAGACATTTTGAATCAGGTTGTTCCTTTGATTCACCTCCGTTCACTGTTTCAATAAATAATATGCCTGCAATATTTAACTTAAGTGCAGGCGGGTCAGTAAATGATCATGTTATTACTTTGGATGGATCAGAGGGTGGTGTTAACTATTTCTTGTACCATAATGGATTAGTTGTTGCCCAGCCTCCGGTTCCAGGTAATATTGACGGCTCACCTATAAACTTTGGAACTGTAAGTATGCCAGGTGTTTATACTGTTTATGGTATAGGTACAGGAGGGTGTTCGTCATTGATGAACAATTCAACCATTATTTTTGAAACTCCATTAGTGGCAATTGAAGATACTCTTTATTTGCTTAAAGGTGATTTAATAGGCGAAGTATATTTAGGAATGAATGATTTATTATTACCTGGTGTTGATTTACCTGGTGTTAATATTACCTTCCAGACTATCGGTGATACTCCTATCGGAACAGTGAACCTTGATCCAACATCAGGCTTACTGGTATATCAAAAGTTACCTTCATTCTATGGAAAGGATTCACTTTATTATGTAATCACCAATACAAGTATTCCTTTAAGGTCATCAATAGCAAAAGTTATAATTTTTGTTGGGAATAAAGATTTTGGAGATGATTTTTCGTTCCTGTTACCAAATGCATTTTCACCAAACGGTGATGGTATAAATGATTACTTTGTGATTTCAGGTTTGGGTGCTACTGAGGAATCATCTTTGGAAGTTTACAACAGATGGGGTACTATAGTTTACCGAAGCAGGGGCACGCGATATAATAATGACTGGGGCGGAAGGTCAAATGTTGGGGCAATGGTTTCTATTGGTGACCAACTTCCTAATGGAACATACTATTATATATTTAAAGTTAAAAAGAATCTTGAAGGTAAAGTTGTTACCAAACGTTATAATGGATTTATTGAAATTAGAAGATAAAATTTTAACCTTTTTCCAAAGTAATTTAATATTTCTTTGGTAATTCAGACCCAATAATATGATAAGGAAGACTCTGATATTCGTTTTATTTTTGCTCTGTTGTTTAACGGTAAAAGCACAGAATCAATATCGTTTTAATCATTACATAGCAAATCAGGGATTATTGAACCCGGCGTATAACGGAACCCGTGATATCATCAGTGGTTTGTTAATACATAGAAGCCAATGGATTGGCTTTGAGGGTGCACCCATGAATCAAGCCTTAAATATTCACGGGCCTTTTGAAGATACAAATCTTGGATTCGGGTTGATACTTGTAAACGATAATCTTGGATTTACAAACTCATTTGATCTGATGGGATCAACCTCTTATAAAATACCACTTGACAGAGATTCAAAATTTATTTCTTTTGGGCTCCAGCTTGGCATCAGTTCTGTAGTATATGATGGTACTAAAGCTGTAACTGAAGAATATTTAGATCCTGTTTTCTCAGGAAAAGAATCAAAATTATATTTTAACGTCGGTTTTGGGTCGTACTATTATACTGATGATTATTTTCTTGGGTTTTCAATTCCAAAGTTTTTCTCCGATAATTTTGATGAGCGTACAGGGGCTTTTAAAAATAAGCTTGATGCCAGGAATATGCATATATATTTTTATGGAGGGTATATATTTGATTGGGACCCTGTAAAAGTAAAACCCACATTATTGGTTAAAGAGGTTTATGGGGCTCCACTGCAATTTGATGCATCTGTAAATGTTTTACTTGCTGAACGTGTATGGGTTGGGTTATCCTACCGCACAATTTCTGAAATAGTATTTTTAACCGAATATATTATCAATAGACAATTTACCTTGAGGTATTCATTTGATCATTCATTTTCGCCAATGGCTCAGTATGCCAAGGCAGGTTCACATGAAATAAGCCTTCAGTTTGATTTTTCGTTCAACCGCAGGCCTGGAATGAGATCAATAAGGTATTTCTAAAGGTTCGCTTTAATGGAAATAAAAACTCGTTTAACACGAATTCAATGAAAAGATATTGTTCTGTAAATTACATTGATTTATGTGCGATGTTTATGGAAAAATCCGGAAAGCATCATGAAATTTAAATTTAATCTTATTCTGATGAAACCTAGTTTAAGATCTATATTGTTATATCTATTCCTGGTTAATACAGCTTTTGCTTTTAGTCAAAGCTCACAGCTCAGGAAAGCCGGTTCATTATTTGACCGGGGGGAATATTATGCATCATTACAAATCTATAATCAATTGGTTAAAGATGGTTATGAACTCGATATTCCTACCAGAATAAAAACAGGGCATTGTTATTATAATCTTAACAATATTGAAAGAGCTTTTGAAATTTTTGCAGAGCTTGAGGATCGCCTGTCAGGATTTGATTTGTTTATTTATGCTTCTACCACTCATAAATTTGGATTCTACTCTGGTGCAATTGCCCTTTACAAAAAAGCCAGGCCGCAAATGACCGGGAAACAAGGCCATATTGATGAAATGATACGTGCATGTGAATGGGCCGAGCGTAACCAAACCTTCACATCACAGTATTTAATTAACCCGCTTAATATTACTACTTTTGGCCAATCTTTTGGAATTCAGTTTTTTAATAACGGTATTGTATATTCATCAAAATCACCAGAAAAAGATTCAAAACAAAAAGACAGGCAGGGAATGGATTTTCTCTCCCTCTATTATTCAGATTTTAAAGACGGGGAAGTAGCGGGAACAAGATTATTTTCTAAAAATCTTGTTTTTCCTTATCACGTAGGAGCAATTGCATTTACCACCGATTTTAAAACTATGTTTTATACCAGGGTTGTTAGGGTTCGTGGGGGGAATAATATTTTAAAAGTATTTTCGGTTAACTATGATGGCAACGAATGGGTTAATGAACAGGAGCTTGGTATTAACAGCAATAATTTCGATAATGCCCATCCTGCGGTTTCTCCCGATAATAAGTTTTTATATTTCACTTCAAACCGCCCTGGTGGTTACGGAGGTAAAGATTTATATGTGGTTGAAATTAAAGGTAACGGAATTTATGGTACACCACGAAATTTGGGTCCCAGAATAAATACTTTTGGCGACGAGCAGTATCCATTTGTAAGTAAAGATAATTTACTCTATTTTTCGAGCGATGGGCATATTGGTTTTGGTGGTCTAGATTTATTTAAGGCTGAATATAAAAATGGAGAATGGACAAATGTTGAAAACATGCGACAACCATTTAATTCTAACAAAGATGATTTTGGATATGTAATTAATCCAAACAATAGTAAGCAGGGGTTTCTGTCATCCAATCGTACCAGCGATGGTAGTATTGATGCTATCTTTTATGTACAACCGCGTGAGGAGGAGCCTCCAAAACCTGAACCTGTAAAACCACTGTCGGATCATAAAGTTGATTTAACAATTTATCCCCGATCCTTTAATAGCATGCTTACAAGTACCTTTAACGGCGATTTTGTTGCCGGTGGTGAAATTATAATTAACGATGCCTTTACAGGTGCAACTGTAGTAAAGGGAATTTCAGGCCATGATGGTAAAGTTTCTCTTAAAATTCCCGATAATTACCGTAAGGAAGGCCAGGAATTTGAAATTATTGTATCTAAAGGTGATGGTTTTCAAACCAAACGATTAATTGTTAATATAATGGAAATTGAAGATATTGGTAAAGGTGGCATCGCCCTTACGCCAATATTTAGTGATACCGGCTTAAATGAACTAAGCAATATGGTTATTCCATTTATAGGAAATAGTATAACGCCTGAAGGGTATAAAGTTCTTGATAAATTATCTGCTTTCTTAATAAATAACCGCCATGTTGTTATAAAACTGAATGGATTAACCGATGCAAGAGGAAATCGTTTAAATAACCTTTCTACTTCACAGTCGGTTGCAGAAAAGGCCGAGGAGTATCTTAAAACAAAGGGAGTTTCCGATGATAATATAATTCCCAGGGGCTATGGAGAAAGATATTTGACAAATAGTTGTGGAAGGGGGAAACTTTGTACTGAAGAAGAGCATTTGGAAAACCGAAGAATTAATGTGGTTGTTTGGAGATTTATTAAATAACCAGGTTTTATTGTGCACTCAAAGAAAGATATTTTATTTTTGATATAATTTAAATTAAATAAGGTGATGAAACTCACATGGTTATTATCAGCAATTTTAATTTTACTTGTGCAAAACTCATACGGGAAGGATGATAAATTGGCACATTTGAGATCAACAAAAAAAATAACAACGGTAAATTCTGTTTCAGCGCCCTATTATACAATTCAAATTGTAGCATTGCGTTTACCACCTGAAAACCCTGAGTTCTTTAAAAATGTTGATCAAATTAGGGAATTTGTTTGTACGGATGGATATGTAAGATACACAGTAGGTGAATTTACATCATTTAAACTCGCTGCCCAGGAACTTTCCAAGTATAAAGATTTAGGTTATAATGATGTTTTTGTACTTGATTTAAGAAAAATATCTCTTGGTAATAATAATACCCCAGGAACAGTAAAGGTTCCATCAAAAGTTTTAGAACCTGTTCCTGGTGTAAATTATACTGTTCAGATTGCCGCTTACAGGTTTCCAGTTTATTTAACCCATTTTGAACAAGTTGATAATGTAAAGGAATATTACATGAAGGATAAAATTTACCGATATTGTGTAGGGGTTTTTGATGGTAAAAGTGCTCTCAAAGAATTGGAAAAAATACAACAAAAGGGTTATAAAGATGCCTATCTTGTGGAATTAAATGAGTATGCACCATTTTTAATAGAATAAAGGCTCATTAATGCGATAGTGTATTTTTGTAAATAGAGCTATCTTTGCAAAAAGAAATTCAGCAGGCTGGTCTGTCGCTTTTAAAAGAGGAAAGTCCGGACAACAAAGAGCGCTGTGCTTCCTAACGGGAAGATATTCGTGAGGGTATTGTAGCGTAACAGAAAATAACCGCTTCAATTTGTTGAAGTAAGGGTGAAAAGGTGGGGTAAGGGCCCACCGGTATAATAGGCAACTATTTTAGCCGTACGCCACACAGGTTGCAAGACCAAGTATACCCCTGTATTTTTAATTCAGAATTGCTCGTTCTGGTGCCTTGGCAGCAGGGGAGGGTAGGTCGCTAAAGATATTGGGTGACCAATATCTAAGATTAATGACAGGCGCCATTTTTTATGGTACAGAATCCGGCTTATAAGCCTGCTGTTTTCTATTTCTTAAAGAATTAACATATCAAATTAATTTATCCCAAAATTTGGCATAGGAATTAAACGATGAAATAAAAAAACCGAAGCCTTATATAATAACGAATACAGCATTTATCTATTTTTAAAATTCATAATGCTACACGTTATAAAATTACGCGGCTCAATGCTATAAATTAAACCATTTAAATATTAAAGTCCCTCTAATGCATAATTAGGGTTAATTAGGATAACCAATTTTAAATATTTAATATGATTAAATATATAGAAATTATTAAAAAGTTTGTTCTGGAAGATATATGGAGGATAAGGTCTGGTGATACTTCTAAACGTCAGTTTTGGTTGATAAGAATTACCCGTATTTTTATTTTGGCAGGTAGGCGTTTTTTAGTTGACGATTGTAATTTAAAGGCCTCAGCACTTACTTTTTATTCACTTTTATCGGTTGTGCCTGTTGTTGCCCTGGCATTTGGAATTGCTAAAGGATTTGGGTTCAGGGATGCCCTTGAAGTTCAGTTAAATCAGCGTTTATCAGGTCATGAAGAAGTTATGTCGTGGATTCAGGAATTTGCCTTAAGTTACCTCGATAATGCAAAAGGTGGAATGATTGCCGGAGTTGGTGTTGTTGTGCTTATTTGGAGTGTAATGAAGGTTTTGGGCAATATAGAAGAGTCGTTTAATGATGTGTGGGATATTAAACATTCACGTTCTTTGGCGCGCAAGTTTAGTGATTATATTTCCTTCATGTTGGTTGCCACAATTTTAATGGTTTCTTCATCCGGGGTTTTGGTTTTTGTAACTAGTAAGATTGAAGGGTTTGATTTAATGAAATTTGCCAGTCCTATATTAGTTTATACTTTTCCATACATAATGGTTTGGATTGTTTTTACCCTTATGTTTATGCTGATGCCAAATACAAAAGTGAAATTTAAGTCAGCGGCTTTTGGTGGCATTATTGCAGGTTCACTTTTTATAGGGCTTCAATTTGCGTACATATATTTTCAGGTTGGAATGTCGCGATATAATGCTATTTATGGCAGTTTTGCCGCCTTACCATTATTTCTAATATGGATGCAATCGTCATGGTTGATTGTTTTATTCGGTGCCGAACTTTCATTTTCTCATCAAAATGAAAAAAGTTTTGAATTTGAAAAGGACACAACAAATATGAGTATTTTTTACCGAAGGCTTGTTAGTTTGCTTTTGATGAAAAAAATTATTGATTCATTTAAAAATGAAGAACCCGCGTTAACAATATCCGATTTGTCTGTATTATTAAAATTGCCTGTTCGTTTAGTTTCAGAAGTAATTCATAAACTTATACAAGCCAAAATTGTGGTTGAAGTGAATACAAACGGGCCATCAATAGAAACTGCCTATATACCCGCTTTTGACATTGAAAAAATGACCGTTGTAAATGTTATAAGGAAACTTGAACATCAAGGAGCTTCTGATTTTCATTTTGACGAAACTGAAGAATATGTTAAACTTAAAGGAATATTGGATTCCTTTGCTGAGAAACAGGAGAATATGCAGGTGAATACATTGTTGGGGAAATTATAAAAATCGATATAATAAGAAACTGTCTAAAAAGTAATTTAATGCCCCTGAGAATTGAATATTTGAATAACTTTCCAGGGTAAAGTGCCTAAATAAAAAGAGGGCGCCTTAGACTTTTGAGACACCCTCTTTTATGCTGCCCGCATCAACTGAGATTAATTAAACTCCTGATTACAGGAATTTGAGGGCACCAACTTCGCGAAGATCCTCCGTATCATAATGATAAACCTAAGTTTGAGGTCTGTCCTTGAAACTGATAGCTTGCTCGGTAATTTGATAATGTTGAGTTTAACAATCAGTATCAGTTGATGCGGTTTTTCTGTTAAATTAACCTGAAACAAATATACCCTTTTATTGAGTGTTCTGCAAATAAAAAAGTTGGTATTTTATTATTTAACGTGATTTCGATTTAAGCAGCTTTTACAATAGCCATATTTTCAACAACATCTATGTTTAGC
>JBBIVA010000031.1:0-29783 GCA_037439945.1 Marinilabiliaceae bacterium | reverse complement strand
ACCCAAATTTGTCTTTAGCCATTTTTTCTAATGACCGTAATTAGAAATTAATAGTCTTAAGTTATTGATTACATGCCTTCTATTTTGACAAATCGCTAAAGAAAAACTAAAAATTTGTAATCAGAAATGCTTACAAATTAAGTTTTTCTAAAGCAGCCTGTACCGACTATTCGGTAGGGTTAATCCCGGCTAAGTAATTAGTTCATTGCCTTTTTAATGACTAATCCGGGTTTAATAGTGTTTACGCCAATGGTATGAAAACCCGGAACGTTTTACAATGTCAGGGGCTATTGGTGCGGAAATACTTAAAAATATTGAAGTAAAGAATAAAATTAGAGCGCCCGAATATGGTGGCGATACATAGATTATGAGTTTTGTTTTAAATAATAAGTTTTCAAAAATTGTAATGATGGATAGCCCCCCTGAGATGGTAAAAGTGATGGAAAAAAAAGTTGTTAAATCTGGATTGAAGCATCTGCAGCCTGTTTTCTTCGATCTGGAAATGTGATATTACAATTGAAAATGCCTTTGATGTAATTTACAATTGGCTGGTTATGCATCAAGTTTGTAGTGTAGGTCTTGTTAAAAAAGTTCTAACTATAATTTATTCACGCACTTTTTGGGTCAAAGCATCACGTATTATTTTCCGAAGTTCAAGTTGTTTATTTGGAACCTCTCTCCGGTAGGCAGGGCGATAAAATTCTGCATATTTTGCTTTTCCAAGTTTATATCTAATTTTATATGGGTTACCTATTACATCAACACCTAATCTGAAGGGCAATGGAGATTGAACTACCGATATATTATAATCATATGTAAGATCGAAATTGTGACGTCCGCCTATAACGGCTTTATATTTATCCATCACAATTAGAAATGGGTAAACATCAATTTCATCCTTGAAAATTGTAAATTCAGCAGATAGGGTGTCGACTTTATTTTCAGTTTTCTTTTTAAATCTTAATTTTTTTGCAATATCACTAAATGTTTCACCATCCATTAATACTAAATCCTGGCCCTTAATTGAAGATGAACCTCTAAGTGTAGATTTTTTAAGATTGTATTTTGAGTCAAGATAACTTTCAATGGCCATATGAAATTCTCCTCTGCCACCAAATGACCTTAGCATTGGCATTAGGGAATCAATTTCTGGAATCATCTTTAATAATTGGGCAATCTCAATATCAAGCATGTGGTAATCCAATCCAAGGTAAAGATGGTTTTTGCGCGGGGTGCGGTAAATTGCAGTTAATTGCATCCGGGCTGCCGGGGTCGAAAACTTTAATTCATCCAAAACAAGTATGCCATCCTTAATACGCACATTTCCTCTTATATTCGATGCAAAATCCTTTCCAAATGTAGCCTGCTTAATGCTAGTGTTAACAAAAATATCGATACCTTTTGGTACCATGTAAGGTACCCGGGATTCGCTGATACCGGGTTCAGTGTTTTGTCCAATACCGTTGGTTAAATTCATCAGTTCAATAATATCTGTGTTATTGGATTCAAAATTGAAGTCACCAATTAACAGGGAGTCGCCCCTGAAATATGATAAAATGTTTTGTAGCTTTCCTTTAAGCGCAAAGTCAGAACGGTTAATTACCAATTTACTCTCTATAATATCAAATATTTCAGGTTCAAAATTCATTTTTATGGATGGAATAAATAGCTTATGGTTTAAGGCCGGCGAATTAATTATGCTATGTTCAAGATTTAAATAGCCTTTTGTCGTCCATTGAAGGAAAATGTCCTTTTGCGACATATCATTAACAATTGTTGTTTCAAGGTCAATTTTTTCAATGTCGGTAACCCATTGGCCATAACTTGCTTCCAGTTTACGGCTTTTAAATTTGAAATCAATTTTTGGTTGATTATGGCTTAAACCCTGGGTAAGATATAACTTACCCAATGGTTTTGCAGCGGCAAGTGAAATTGTATCATAATTTGCCTTTAAACTATCCAGATTAAAGGTAAGGATCAGGTCAGGAATTTTTGTTGTATCTCTTAAATCTGATGTTTCACATGATATTTTTGCGTTTTTTAAATAAGCTGAATAGGCACCGGTTTTCCCGGCTTCAAGATAATCGCAGATAATACTTGAAAAAGCAAACTTAGTATTTTTTGAAGCAGAATAGTGGTTGGGAAAAGTAAACTCAACCTTAGAAAGATCAGTTTTAACCCACAGACTGTCGTAAACCATTTCAAAATCTGAAAATGAAAGGTTACCCCTGAGTTTTAATTTATCAAGCTTCATTTTTTGAACCTGTGCCAATGAAAAGGCCGAATTAATTTTACCTGCCACTACTCCTTTCATTTTTAACTTTAATTCCTGCGGTAATAAAGAATTAAATTCATCCATAAAAAAATTACAATCAGTGGAAAGCCGGGCAAAAGTGTCAGAAAACATGTTATTTATATTACCTGTGGTGCTAATTTTTGATTTGGGTGTTTGAGCATTAAAACGGTTTATCCTTACATATGAGATTTCATTATTTTGAAAATCGGTGTAAATATTTATGTCGCTATTTATTTTGTCCAAAGCCAGGGGAAAATCCTTATGTTTAACCCTCCCGTTTTGCATAATTATATTTACATCGATCAGTGGTAATAGTGAGTTGCTGTATATGCCTGAAATTCTACCACTTGATGTTATTGTACCATCAGCGGTAATGTTGTTTATGTACCATTGGTAATTAATGGGGATATGCGCAAATACATCTTTTACATCCCAGGAATTAAATTCATATGAAACATCAGTTTTGATTTCTTCATTTTCGCTATTGTATTGAATTAACCCGCTTAAATTTAATGCCAGTGTATTTACCGTTGCATTTGCCCGGTATAGGTTTAATTGAAGTTTCGGTAATATTAGTTTTAATAAAGGAATATCAACCTTAAACATCGCATTATTTAAATACTGTATGCCATCATAGTTTAAGGATGTGTTTGATTGGTTTATCTTTATGTTACCTACAACTGAATCAACAAACAACGTTCCGGACATTTGGGCCGACAAATTATTTATTTTACCGGTGAATAATTTTGAAATTTCTTTCTTTGGATTAGTATTTTCCCCAGCATTTTTGGTTAAAGGTTTTCCTGAATTTTTTGAATTTTCAATTAAGTTGTAAGCAATTTGGATATCTGAGTTTTCTATATTTGCTTTTCCTGTAATACTATCCTTATAAACAGAACCTTTTAATTTTGCAAATAAATTGTTTGCTGATGCCTCAAGGTTTAGGGATTGGTCGATAAATGAAAAGTTAATATTTTGTAAATCAACACTTTTTATTTGTATTAAATCAAATGAAGTAGTGGGGTCAACTTGGGATTTCTGATCTGAACTTTTTTTAATAATACTATAATTGTTATTACGCTGTTCATCAGTAAAAATATTTATTCTGCCATTTTTTAATTTTATACCCGACAGCTTAATTTCATTGTTATACCATAGCGCCTTAATGTCAACCGTTCCAATAAAATTTTGTACCATGGCCAGAGTATCTGATTGGGCATTATTTAAAGGATTAACCAGCGAAAGATTATTAATTTTAATTCCAAATTGTGGAAACGTGCTAAAAAAAGTAAAATCCACTTCACCAATTTCAGTTTTACAGGTAAGAAATTTTTCGGTTGTATTTTGCACTAAAGGGGTAATTCTTTCGGGAGTGAAAATATACCATACAACTATACTTACAGCAGCCATTGTTATTATAAGTATTGATGCGAGTGTTATAAAAAATATTTTTAAACCTTTTTTCATCCGTAAATAATTTGTTTTTAAATTGTCGGATAGCTTATCCTGTTATATCGGGGGAGCCCGCCACGAACATTCGGGACCCGTTTATCCTAAAAAACCATTTAATTTATAATTGATGGTTTGCCCTTTGCGGAACATGGTTGCCAAAATTTTCAAGGAGAATACCCGATTGTATTTCTAAAGAAAATTGTACCCTGGTTTATGTTAATTTGGGAGTTCATGTCAGAATTTGAAAGTTTATAAAATTTAGGTTTTGCTGCAAATAAATGCTCTATTAGTTGGTTACTTTTGTAAAGGAAAATTTTTTCCCAAAATCATCCTTGTACTTCAGTGAACCAACGGTTAGTTCTGTTAGGGTATAAACTTTGGGTACAAAACCTCCAATTTCGAGAATTTCAATATGTTTTAATTCAGATTGGTTAATGCTCCAGGTAAACAATTGGGCTTCTTCCTCAGTAACATCATCGCTTGTATCCCATGTGGAGCCTGAACCATTGGAAATATATTTGTAGTAAACAGTTCCGGATCGCCATTTACCGTACAGTAATTGCTCATCAAATGTTACATCTTCTTTTTCGCAGGCCGATAAAATTAAGGTAATTATTACAATGGAAATAAGGCTGACAATGGATTTTCTCATAGTGATCAGATTTTCTGGATTATTTTAATGACCAATTTGATTATGCCTCTTATTTGATTTTAAATTTTAAAATTAAATTGGCCAATGATAATATTTGTTTTTAAAATCATACACTCAATTTATAATGCAAAGTGAATGCCAAATATTTTTACGTGAATTAATAATAATTGTTGTTTTTTTTGAAAGTAAATTGAGGGAAATGGTAGGGTAATTGGTCGGTATTTTATTGCCATAATCCCGTTCTTTTTTTTATTAAGAAAAGGCTTTTAACATAAGGTGTTTTAAACAAAAAAGGTTATCAAATCAATGATAACCTTTTATTTGTTTTGCGGAGAGAGAGGGATTCGAACCCCCGGAACCTCGCAGTTCAACGGTTTTCAAGACCGCCGCAATCGACCACTCTGCCATCTCTCCAAAAGCGTGTGCAAAATTAGATGTTTAATTCTTTCTGCAAAATAATTCATCGATATTTTTTTGTAGTTTTTTAAAAGTAATTTTTGAGACTTTTGTAAATTTTGGCTAATGTGTTGAAATGCAGTAAAATAATAGTTAATTAAACTTGTGGGCAATTTTTTCTGCAATTAGGGCTCCCTGGCAAACCCTGTTGGCCATACCTATTCCGTTTTGCATATTACCCGCGAATACCAAACCCGGAAACTGACGTTCAATAGCTGATATTGTATTTAATTTGGCTTCAGGAAAATCTTTATATGGTGGAAAGGCTGAGTGATGTCTGAATATGCGAAATAATTCCGGTTGTTTATCGGGAATAAGTAGCATGCTCCTAAGTTCCTTCATAACAATTGTTTTAATTTCATCATCGGTATAGTTTATAACCTCCGGTTTATTTATTCCACCCAGGAAAACAGAAATTGAAGCCCCTTTTTCAGGTGCACGTTTTTTTAGAAATGATGAGGGAAATAAAATCCCGTGAATATTTCTGTTTTCATTAGCAGGAATGAGCCCTCCATATGCTTTTAGGGGAATACCCCGCCAGTTATGAAACCCTACAACAGCTTGTACTACATTTATATATGGAAGTTTGCAAATATTTTCCTTTTCATTGGTACTTAAAAACTGAAAAATCTTGCATATTTCTTCGGCTCCAACGGTTGATATTATAACCGGAACGGTTTTAGTTTTTTCAATACCGCAGTTTTTGTAGGTTATATTAAAATTATTTCCGTCGGGATAAACAGTAATATTATCAATTTCGTAACTTATTTGTGTTTCGCCAATTTTATTAACTAAGGCTTTAATAAGGTTGCTAAACCCACCCTCAATAAAAAACAGTCTGCTCCCAAGTTTAAATTTACCGTTATTAAATTTTCCTTTTGGTTTTATAAAGGGATATAAAAACTGATAATTGCTGTAACAAATTTTGTCAAGAGTAACCCGAGACGTGTTTACTAAAAAATCACCCGAATAAACAGCATGAATAAACGGGTCAAAATAGTTAATTTCATTATTGGCCGTTTTATTATCCATATTAAACCGAAACATCTTTTTTCTAAAAATTCCGGTAAAAAGTTTTAGTTTTTCATTCCAATTTAAAAGCGGTGTTTTTAAAAAGTCCAGTAATCCATTTGGTAAAACATACCATCGGCAATCCTTCCAAATAAGTCTGCGACCGGCATAATCTCCATGAATTTCAATTTTTATCTCTTTTTTTAGGTATTTTAATAATTGGGCCACTTCAGGCTTGGAAATAATACCTGTATTTGGTCCGCTTTCAAAAACAAAATCGTTCTCATGGTGTGTGCAAATTGAGCCTCCGGGAATGTTTTTTTTTTCAAGAATATGAACCTGCCACCCTGCTTTTTTAAGATAGTAGGCGGTGGTTAATCCCGTTAATCCTGCACCAATTATTACAGCCTGGTTATTCACGGGGGAAAATATTAGTTGATAGATTTAAATTGCCGATTATCAGGGTTATATACATAGTATTGTAATTTTACATTCGGTACTAATATTTTTCGGTTTGTATCAGTGTTTCCGTTAAATTGAAAATTTTGTAGCAATGTTCAAAATTAAGAAAATTATTCACCTTTAAATCAAGGTTTTATCAAATTCATTTGAAAATTACTATCGTTTCTAAAATATTATTGAGTATTATTTTAAACTGCTTTTAACTGCATAGTTATATCCCTTTCAATTATATATTAAAGTTGATATTTGATTTAACAAGCAAGGGATAAAAAAGGTTGAGTTTTTTGATTCTAATAATAAATTTAATTTACCTCACCTTTTTTACAACAAACAAATAAAGTAAATATGACTTATGACCCCTAAAAAAAGTGGGGTGCAATGCTAAAAATAGCATAAAAAATATTTTTAAAAATAAAAAACAGGGGGGGGTAAAATAAAAATAACTAAAATAATTGCATTTTTCAATAATAATTTAATATTATTGTATAATCTTATTTTTAATCTAACCATTTTTTACTTATGAAGAAGTATCTAATGTTTTTCCTTACGGCGGTGTTTTTTCCTGCCATGGTAATGGCATAAGAAGGAAATGAAGTTGACACAGGCGTACGGCCTGGTTGATAACATCTACAGCCCTGGTTTTATTAATGATTCCCGGATTAGCAATGTTTTATGGAGGTCTGGTAAGGTCAAAAAATGTTTTAGGTACCATGATGCATAGTTTTGCAGCCATGGGAATTATGAGCGTTTTATGGGTTATAGTTGGTTATAGCATGACCTTTGGCGAAAATGTATTAGGAGGTTGGTTTGGATGGAACAACGACTACTTTTTTTTAAAGGGTATTGACAATACAATTATGGAGGCAGGGGTTCCTGAATATGTTTTTAGTATGTTCCAGGGTAAATTTGCCATAATAACACCTGCCCTTATTGCCGGGGCCTTTGCAGAGCGTGTATCATTTAAGGGGTATCTTGTTTTTATTACTTTTTGGGGATTATTGGTTTATAACCCCTTATGTCACTGGGTTTGGGCTTCGGATGGTTTTTTGTTTAATATGGGAGCAGGTGGCGCCATAGACTTTGCAGGTGGAACAGTTGTACATATTTCAGCAGGAGTAAGCGGATTGGTTGCGGCCCTTTTTATAGGCGGACGCAGGGGGCATCCAAAGGGTCAAATGCGCCCGAGCAACCTTGTAATGACTTTGATAGGTGCCGGGTTGCTTTGGGTTGGATGGTTTGGTTTTAACGCGGGTAGCAGTATATCAAGTGGATTGGTAACAGCACAGGCCCTCACAGCCACGCAGGTTGCAGCAGCTTCAGGCGCATTGGGTTGGATGCTGATTGAATATTGGCACCTTGGTAAATCAACGGCATTAGGTTTTGCCAGCGGTGTACTGGCCGGTTTGGTAGCTGTTACGCCTGCTGCAGGGGTTGTACAACCATATGGGGCAATGATACTTGGAATTGCAGCTTCTGCATTTTGTTATTTCGCCATTATTTTAAAAGATAAATTAGGGTATGATGATAGTTTGGATGCATTTGGTGTTCATGGTGTTGGTGGAATTGTAGGGGCATTGTTACTAACATTCTTTATTCGGGAATCATGGATGGCAAGTGCTGCTGAATCGGCCGGTGGCAGCTGGACCGTTTGGCAGCAATTTGGAGTTCAGGCAACTGCTGTAGGAATAGCAATAGTTTATGCAGTGTTTGTAACCCTTGTTATTTTGTTTGTTATGAAAAAAATCGGAGGATTACGTTCATCTTCAAATGAGGAAATGGAAGGACTTGACCGTTCATATCATGGTGAGAGAGGATATGGAATGTTAAACCCTAATTAATTTTTACAATATAAAACGGGCATGATTCGTTTAATACAGTTACGGATGTGAATTCATCATGCGGGTTCCCCCGGTGTAACGGGACAGGCAATCCCACCTTAATTTTAAAATTTTTTATTATGAAACTTATATCAGCCATAATTCGTGAATATCAGCTTGAGAAGGTTCATGAAGCCCTTATTTCGGCAGGGATTACCCGGATTACAGTAAGCCGTGTTTCCGGACATGGTGCCCAAAGAGGAGAAGAAATGTACAGGGGGAAGCGTGTTATTCCTAACCTGACACCAAAGATGCGGCTCGAGATTGCCGTAAATGATGAATTTGTGGATATTACTGTAAATGCAATAATAGGAGCGGCAAGGTCGGAAAGATCCCACGGTGGTGAAATAGGCGACGGAAAAATATTTATTACCCCCCTGGAAGAGTGTATAAGAATAAGAACAGGGGAAAGGGGAGAAACGGCAATTTAATACATTGGAATAAAGACAATTTATTCTGGAGAGGGACAATTGTCACCAGGCTGTCCCAAAAGTTTTTTAACCCAAATTTGTCTTTAGCCATTTTTTCTAATGACTGTCATTAGAAATTAATAGTCTTAAGTTATTGATTACATGCTTTCTATTTTGACAAATCGCTAAAGAAAAACTAAAAATTTGTAATCAGAAATGCTTACAAATTAAGTTTTTCTAAAGCAGCCTGTACCGACTATTCGGTAGGGTTAATCCCGGCTAAGTCATTAGTTCATTGCCTTTCTAATGACTAATCCGGGTTTAAAGCTCCTGAGAATTGAATATTTGAAAAATTTCCCGGATAGGAGTACAAATAAAAAGAGTTTGCCCGGGCCTTTTGAAACACCCTTGTTATTTTTTTACCAGCTGATATACTGGTATTACATTAAGGCCTTTTTGGGAAAATCTTTCAAGTGTACCTGAGTAATTATGTGTAAAACCAAGTACAAATCCACCTCCGCCACTTCCACAAAGTTTTAAACAATACTCTCCTGTGCTTAATCCAAACTGCCAGCCCTCTTCCAAATTTTCGGGTATCATTCGCCTGAAGTTTATGGCCTGGAAAATTGAAAGTTCATTCAGGTTTTTAAAAAAGTTCCTTACATTACCTTCAATTAGGGAATTAATGCAGTTATTATTTAAGGTAATGTATTCATTTTTCATTTTCCCAAGATATACGGGATTTTCGCAATCCATTAAAAACTGTTTAACCAGGGGGGCTGTTTTGCCCGGTTTACCACTATTTACAAGAAAAATTGCATCATCCGACTTAATTTCGTACCTGGGAATATCAATTGGAATAATATTTTCCTGATCCTTTAAAAGAAGGGGGTGTTTTAAATAGCAAATTAATGGGTCAATTCCACTACTGGTTCCATGAAAATATGATTCCAAAAGGGCCATTTTATTTTTTAGCGCACTAATTTCCCTTCCGGTAATTTTATTCCCGGATGACTTACCGTCTCCGGCGTACCTTTGGTAAAGGGATGCCACAAGCGCACCGCTGCTGCCCAATCCATATCCTTCAGGAATTGATGATTCAAAATAGAGACCCGCATCTATTTCCGTTTTAAAACGCGATATATTGAAATCAGGCGGAAGTTTTCCTGAAGTTTCCAGTTCGCACAGATATTGATAATAATCCTTGATAAGCCTGTTACTTTCACGGGCATAATCAAGATCGGTATAGTTATTGCTGTTAATAAATCCTAATCCACCATTAAAATGGGCGTAAGGAATTGTTAATCCCATTGAACCCAAAATAATACTGTACTCACCAAACAACATTATTTTTGAGAAGAAAATATGATTTTTATCAGTTTCCTTTATTGTTGACATAAGAAGATTTTAATCTGTAATATTTTGCGCCCCACTTCCCACCTTATCATTAATTATTTCATTATTCACACATAGGTACTTAAGTTCATCGTTAACCCATTTTTGAACATCGCCGAAGTGTGAATGCGGGTAAAGTAAATGAATATTTGGGCCGGCATCAAGGCTGAATCCAACCGGCAAACCATCTTTAAATCGTTTTGCTTTAATTTTTTCAATTGCAATAAGGGTATTTGGATGCAGAAGGGTGTATGATGGATTTGAGCTCATCATTAAACCATGAATTGACAAAGCTTCCAATTCGGCAATGTTAAAAAAACCGTCCAGATTTCCGGTTTGTAAAATATTTAAAAGAAGTGATGTATTCTTAAAAGCCTGGTTAATTCGTGCCCTGCGGTAGGGGTGGTTTTCCATTAGGTTGTGCCCAATGGTGCTGCTTACTTTTTTTGGATTGGCATCAATAATAAGAATAGTATCATGTAATTTTTTGAATGTTTGATGAATACATTCAATTTCAACAGCATAAATATCAGAACTGTTTTTTATCTCCGGGGTTTTGCCCCATATATTCCAGTTCCCATATGCTGATCTGCATGCACTTCCTGAACCCAGCCGGGCAATGGCAGATGCCATAGTTTTATCAATTTCAACCGGTCCGGGTTTTTGTAATTGATTATGCACCGAAACAAGGCAAAATGCCAGTGCGCTCATTGAACTGGCCGATGACGCAATTCCTGATGAGTGTGGAAAGGAATTTGAACTATTTATGGTAATATGGTGTGAATTCAGGAAAGGCAGGAATGGTTTTACTCTCTCAATAAAAATTTCAATCTTACTTTTAAAACCTTCTTTTTTTTCCCCATTGAGCAGGAATGTAAATCCGCCACCGGTATCAGGATTAACATCAACCCGTGTTTGAGTAAATGATTTATCTAAAGAAAAACTAATGGAAGGATTGGCAGGTTCCTGAATTCCCTTTTTACCCCAGTATTTTACAATAGCAAGGTTTGATGGAGATCTCCAGCAAGCGGATATAGCAAATCCCGTTTTTTTTATCATTTAAATTATATGTTCTTCTTTTTTTGTAAAGTTATTATGTTTGCCAGGCTGGATATCTTCAATTCTAAACACCAAATTATATCCTTTTGTTTGAAAGTATTTTCTTGATTCTTCGAAAGGTTGTTCTGAGATAAACATTGCAAAATCACCACCCCAGGCACCAAGTGATTTAATACTACCAATATAATCGGGGAAAATTTTCTTTTTTACCGGTGTTAACCCGGTGGCAATTGAAATTAAATTCTCATGTGTTGATAGTAGTTTTGCAAACTCTGTTTTTCTTTCTGTAAGGGCCAAATCAATTGTAATTGATGAGATTTCATTTATTAAACCAGGTCCGGCATTTCCTTTTTTGAGAAAATTACTTATTTCGTTTATCGAAATTTGTTTTTTATTCATCCAAACTAAACCAATATCATTTAAGAATGGTGGATTAAACTGTGCCACCCTGATTTCAGCTTCCTTTCCCGGCATTCTTCTATAGAATATTGGATTTGATACTCCGGCACAAGCAATGTCGTAACCCGATCCGCCAAAAGTTTTATCAAGCAATGAATATGGGTTTACCTTCAACCATTGCCCCATCAAATGAATTAGAGTTGAACTGCTCCCCCAACCCCAGTTGGGGTCAAAATCAAGATATGTTTTTATGTTTTTGTGTTGTAGTTGTAAGTGAGCATCACAATTAAGTTGTATAGTAGAAAGCAGTATATTTCTCAATTTTTTTGCTAATTGAAAATCACTTGATTTTACAATATTGTAATTATCGTCGAAAAAAGCATTAAACCAACTTCCGGATGGGATAAATGCGTTCCATCCCAAACCAGTTGTTTCACTCTCTTCAACCATTAATGATTGCCGCCTGTTTAAAGGAATAGCCATGGCCAATGCACCCTTAAGTACCAGGTATTCGGCCGATAAAAGTAATTTTCCATTTGCATGAAAGGAACGTGCCATTTTGTTTTTTCAGTGATTTGGATATCAAATATGAGTATTAACCAACAAATGATTAACCGGATAATTGTTAAGCTTGTTAATGTTTAAGCATCTTGTTATGTAATTAATTTGTTTTTATTACTTCTTAAATTATCCATAAAATCTTTAACAGCTTTAAAGTCAATTGTTATACCTTTAAAATGTTTTAAAACCATTTTTTTTTCTAATTCAGTGGCATTAAAACTTTGCAATATATTTGCCAGATGTAGTTTCATATGTCCATGTTGGATACCGGTGGTTACCAATGATGAAATGGCGGAAAAATTATTAGCCAAACCTGCAGCTGCTGCAATCCCCATTAAACCTGCAGCGGGGGGGTTATTCAATATTTTTAGGGCCAAAACCGACATTGGATGAAGATTTGTAATACCTCCAATGGTTCCTATAGCGAGGGGGAGAGTGACAGAAAAACTGAATTCCCCTTTTGGTGAAATTGAGCATGACGATAATGAACGGTATTTACCATTACGCGATGCATAGGCATGACCTGCAGCTTCAACAGCCCTGTAATCGTTACCGGTTGCAATAATAACAGCATCAATACCGTTAAAAATACCTTTATTATGGGTAACAGCCCTATCCATATTATGGAAGGCTATATCAACAGCCAGTTTATAATTATTTGCAAATAATTCAGGTGCCATAATCGGGGTAAACTCCTTAAATTTACTAATGTGGCAATGGGTTTCACATGTTACCAAACAATCAGGCGTATAGTTTGATAATATGGTAAAAAGTATTTCAATATCGGGCCAGTTATTGTCTTCGAACCAGGTTGTTAATGGTTTTTTTATCTTTTCAAGGCAGGAGTTAATAAAATTGGCACCCATACTGTCGGCAGTTTCAAATTTAACCTGTAACTGCCATATGTTGTTTAGTTCAGGTTGACTATAAAATTCCAATTCCTTAATTCCACCTCCTCGTTTTTCCATTGATTCGGTAAAATTGTGCAGTTCACTTTTAACAACTCCAAGAATATTTTCAGTGTTTATTTTTAACAAATCAGGTTTACCATTCCACTTAAACCAAATTTGGCCAACCTTTATGGTGTTGTGTACAGTAACATTAAATCCTCCATTTTTGGACCAAAACGAAGCGCCTCTTGATGCAGCAGCCACAACAGAACTTTCTTCGGTTACCATCGGGATTATATGGTATTTACCGTTAATAACAAAGTTTGGGGCCACCCCGAAAGGCAGAATAAAATTGCTTATTGTGTTTTCCGAAAAAACATCAAATAATTCCTGTTTTTGCGAATGGCGATATTGGGCCAGAACGGTTTCAAATTCATCTTTAAGGTTTAAAGTTTTTTTCAGGCAGCTTATTTTTTCTTCACGGGAGTATTTTGAAAAACCGGATATTAATTCCATAACTTCTTTGTTGGCTTTTTGGGTGAATTGAACGATTTTTTGAAAACGTTATCAGTTTTTTAGGTTTATAGTTGGTTAAACTGTTTATTTGCTTTATTTTCAAATGTATACAAATATATTTATTGAATGTGTAATATGTTTAGAATCAAGAACGTGCTTTTATATAACATCTAATATTTTATATGTCTAACGATCTTTTGTAATGTTTTCTTTCACTTTTATTCCTGAAATTGAGGTGGTTTTATTTTTAAATAACATCCTGCTACATCGAGGCTCTTTTTTAGTTTTTCTACAAAAAACCTAAGATTTTCGTAATCATCCATAGCATGCTGTAAAAAAGCCGATCCTAATCCAAATACTGAAGGCAAAGTGCTAATATTAATAAGGTAATACCCATCCAAAACATTTGTAATACCACCGGAAATAATAATTTGCTTACACTTAATTTCATTTGAGCCTTTAACAATACTATTGACCATTTTAGTCATTTCAGTAGCACTATGCCCTACATATCCGAAGGGGTTAAATGATGCGCCATACACAGGAGAATGCCTCGCCAATTCGAGTTTAGTGAAATTTGTACCTCCCAGGGCCCCAAATTCAATGGCCTGTAATGGTAATTTAAGCAAAAGTTTTAAGCTTTCGGGCCCCATACCCTGGCCAACCTCCTTAACAATAACCTTTAGTTTGGTAAGTTCCAGGTATTTTGTTAAAGTTTCAATAGGCGGTAAGGTTATTAGGTCACCCTCCGGTTGAAATACCTCCTGTAGCGGATTAACATGAATTATTATACCATCGGCCCTTAGTTTGTGAACCAGGTCAGAAATTTTATCAGTTTCCTTCTTAGCTAACATTTTTTCAAGCTGGGCAATTCCCAGGTTTGCATACAAAGGGGCATCGCTGCCAATGTATTCCCTAACATCAAAATCACTTAAATATTTTGGGCTTTCCAAAAGAGTTCTGCATGAACCAAGCCCCATGCCCATTCCGAATTCAGCACAAACAGTTGCCAGATTCCTGTTTATTTGACCTGCCAGTGCTGTACCTCCGGTCATACTCGAAACCCAGATGGGTAGTTTCATTGTTTTACCGGCAAACTCAAAAGGCCTGATTTCTTCAACAGGATAGCCCGATAACATGGGTTCATAAAAAAACCTCGTGTCTGCTTCGCCGGCATTTACCCGTGACTGTATTGCCATTTTTATATGGTCAGTTTTTCTCTCTTCCATTAATTGTTTTTTTCCTGTCAGGAGGTATAAATTTAACCCAATTCAGTTTGATGAATGTCGATCTTATAAAAAATGTAAATCATGTTTTTTAAAATTCCCTGATAAACATTTAACCAATTATAACCATTTTGGAAAAATAGCTTAATTACTGGACTATTTAAAGATTAATTTGAATTATAAATTAAAGATATATAAGCCGGTAATATTGATTATAATGACAATGTTAAACCCCAAGGCTTTTTGCAATTACCATCCTAAGAATTTCCGATGTTCCTTCTCCAATTTGTAAAATGCGTTGATCCCTGTAAAACCGTTCAATAGGATTATTTTTAAATAACCCTGCACCTGCAAATATCTGTAAAGCCTCATCAGCTACTTCGCGTGCTATTTCTGATGCATAAAGTTTTGCAATTGCTGCTTCCCTTGAGAAAGGCTGGTGTTGGTCTTTGAGTTTACATGCGTTGTAAAGGGTGTTACGGGCTACCTCAATTTTAACAGCCATATCAGCCAGTTTAAATGCAATAACCTGGTTTTTATGAATTTTTTGATTAAACTGTACTCTGGTTTGAGAATAATTTAATGCCATTTCAAAAGCCCCGGATGCAAGCCCAAGGCCCATTGCTGCTATTGATAATCTTCCTGAATCAAGGGTAATCAGCATATTTTTTAGTCCGTGGCCAACCTTACCCAATAGGTTTGAGTATGGCACGCGACAATTGTTTAAAGTTACCATTCCGGTATCAGAAGCCCGCCACATCATTTTACCCTTCATTGGTTTACATTCAAATCCGGGAGTTCCTTTTTCAATCAAAATAGTGGAAGGAACATCAACTCCTGATTCATCTTTTGTCAGCGCAAGAATTGTTAAGCCCCTGGTTAGCTCGTTGGATATATTTGTTATATATCTTTTACTGCCATTTATCAGCCAGTAATTATCATCAAAAACAGCAGTTGTTTTAACTCCCTTGGCATCAGACCCTGCGTTTTCTTCAGTTAAACCAAAAGCCCATAAATAATTTCCCGATGTTAATTCAGGTAACAGCCTTTCTATTTGTTCGTCAGTACCAAACTCAATTATTGGTGCAATTCCAAGGCTGTTATGAGCAGCAATGGTTGCGGCCTGTGAAGCGTCAACTCTTGATAATTCCTCAATGGCAATAATATATGACAGGGTATCAAGTCCCTGACCGCCATATTTTGCGGGAGCTATTATACCAAGCAAACCTTCACTTCCCATTTTTTTTGTCAGTTCCGTTGAAAAGGTTTCTTCATTATCAAGTTTTGGTGCTATTGGTTTTATTTCCGATTCAGCAAATTGCCGTACTTTATTACGGTATTTATCATGAGCTTCAGTTAATAATGGATGCATGTTTTATTTGAGTATTTACTGTTTTTAGATTTAATGTAATTATTGAAATTTTAGTTTTGTGATGGTATTGGCATTTTATTCAGCTTTGTAGGTATTGGATTCATAATAATTAGAATTTCATTTGCCTTTACTTGCTGACCTGTTACCGGCAAAATTTTTTCAACTATTCCATCTTCAATAGCAATAATATGATTCTCCATTTTCATTGCCTCAAGTGTGATTAAACAATCTCCTTTTTTAACAAAAGCCCCTTCGTTAACTTTTATGCCTGTAATTTTTCCGGGAATTGGGGCATGTAAAATTTCATTTTTGAATTGAGGCCCCTTTTCAGGGATTCCTTTCTCATTTAAGGTTTTAAGATATCCGTGGGAAATTGTAATAGGTTTATTTTTGAATTCAAGTATTAGCTGCCCCATATCATTAATAACCCAATAAAAACTAAATTGGCGGTTGTTTTCGGAAAAACTTAAATGGTCATTGGTAAATTCAATATCGGAAATAATCATATGATTTGTTCCGTTTATTATTAAACAGTAGGTTTTACCGGTTCCAATTTTCTGCCAGTTAATTATAACCTGGTTATTTTCAATTGTCAGGGTAGTTTCATTGATTAATCTGAAAAAGCCAATTTTGTGCCACACAGAGTTTCCCTTTGGCTTGTAATTTAATAACCATGCAAAGTATGATGCAGCAATTGTTTGTATTGATGGAATATTAACATGAGGAAATTCGTGGGTTTTGCAATAATCAGTATTTGTAAACCCTTTTTTAAAGTCTGGATCTGATAAAATTGATTTTAAATAATTAATGTTAGTTTCAATTCCCATTAAACTCGTGGTGTTAAGAGCAGCACTCATTTTCGAAACCGCCTGGTTACGGTTTATTCCATGGCAAACAATTTTGGCCAGCATTGGATCATATTCAGGGGTTATTTCTACCGGCCCATAAAACCAGGTATCTGTTCTTACCAAATCAGGACCAGGCCATTTTACCCTATGAATTTTCCCCGGGGATGGATTAAAGTTCTTTTCTGCATCTTCGGCATAAATACGGCATTCAATTGAATGACCTGTTATTTTTACATTCTTTTGGTTAACTGCTAATGCAAAACCCATTGAAATAAGGATTTGTTCCTTTACAATATCAATTCCTGTAACCATTTCGGTAACCGGGTGTTCAACCTGAATACGGGTATTCATTTCAAGGAAAAAGTGGTTGTGGTTTTCATCCACTAAAAACTCAATTGTGCCCGCATTATAATAACCAATGGCATGACATATTTTAAGTGCATCGCCGGTAATTTTTTTACGAAGAGAATCATTAACAGCCGGCGATGGGCATTCCTCTATAATTTTCTGATATCTTCTTTGTACTGAACATTCTCTTTCAAAAAGATGTATTAAATTTCCGTATTTATCTCCTAAAATCTGTACTTCTATATGTCTTGCACCTGTAATATATTCTTCAACATAAACATTTCCGCACCCAAAATAATTTTTGGCTTCACGTGAGGCCTGCAAAAGCTTTTCTTCCAGTTCGTCGTATTTATTAGCTAATAACATGCCCTTGCCGCCACCTCCGGCATCAGCTTTAACCAATACAGGGAATTTTAATTCGCTTCCTTTTGTAAGAATTTCATCAATTGAACCTTTCAAAGCCTTTGTTACAGGAACCATTAAATCTTCGGCAATATTTCGGGCCCCTGATTTATTACCCATTAATTTAATGCTGGAGTGTGAGGGGCCAATGAAAATTATTCCTTCTTCTTCTACCAATCTGGCAAATTCAGCATTTTCTGAAAGAAATCCATATCCCGGGTGAATAGCATCAACATTAAATTTTTTAGCTATTTCAATTATAGCATTGCCATTCAAAAAAAAATCAACAGGGTTGTCTGTTTCAATTTCGGCAGTGTAGGTTGCAAGTGAACTCCCCTGTTTACTTGTTATTATTTCAACAGTTTCAATTCCCATTTTAGAAGCTGTTGATATAATACGGGTTGCAATTTCTCCTCTGTTGGCAATTAAAATTTTATTTATTGGTTTAACCCGCGGGTCATAAAATGTCATTCCAGTTTGGTTTTCGTTTTTCAAAAAACGCTTTAACCCCTTCCTGTCCGTCGGGCGATATTCGTGCCCGTGCAATTAGTTCGGTTGTTAATCGTTCAATTTCGTTATCCACTGAAACAACCAAACCTCCCAAACGGTTTAAAAGATTTTTAGTTTCTTTTAATGCCGAAGGACTATTTCTGGTTATTTTAAGGGCTAATTCGCGAGTTCTAATTCCCAGTTTTTCAGCAGGGGCCAATACGTGAACCAGATTATAGTGTAAAGCTTTTTCACCATTAAAAGTTTCGGCAGATAACATAATATTACGGGCGGTTGAAAGCCCGGTTTTTTGTAAAATATAAGGGGCCACAACTGCGGGAATAATGCCAAGGGAAACCTCTGAGGCCGAAAAAATTGCATCAGGCGATGTTACAACCACATCGGCACAAGCTATTAGCCCTAAAGCACCTCCAAAGGCTCCTTTATCAACCCTTACAATAATAGGTTTTGGAAAATTCCAGAGTATTGAATATAACTGATTAAAAAGTTTTGCATCTTTTAAATTTTCTTCCAAAGTTTGTTCTATTCCCTGTTTCATCCACTCCAGGTCGGCCCCGGCTGAAAAATAACCTTCGGCACCTGAAATCACAAGAGCTTTAAATTGTGTTGACTCCGAATTTATTTCAAGAAAAGTAATTAATTCAAGAATCATTTTTTTATTTAAAGCATTACGTTTTTCAGGCCGGTTAAGCTCGAGGTAGCAAATGCCTTCACCAAATTTCTTAATTAGTATCATTTATTGGAAATGGATGTTATAAATTTAATGGAAGTCAAAAGGTAATAATAATTGATGAAATAACCATGTAACGGCACAAATTCCAAAACAGCATGATAAGTTATAATAGGGAAGCAGGGTTTATTGTTCCCCTTCAATTTATTTAGTAATTATACAGGTTTTATAGCTACATCCTGAAAACCCCGTAATTTGCCTTTTTATTTTTTGTTTTTTGAGATAATTCAATAATTAACCCAAGTATATCTCTTGTTTTGGCAGGATCAATAATACCATCATCCCACAACCTGGCAGTGCTGTAATATGGTGAACCTTCAGTTTCATATTTTTGAATTATTTCTTTTTCAAGTTTTAATAAACCTTCATCATTTAAATTATTCTCTTTGCTATTGTTTTTATCTTTTTTTATAGCACTCAAAACTTGTGCTGCCTGCGTGGCCCCCATTACTGAAATGCGTGCATTTGGCCACATAAAAAGAAATCGTGGCCCAAATGCCCTGCCACCCATAGCATAATTTCCTGCACCATACGATCCTCCAATAATTATAGTGAAAAATGGAACGGTGGAGTTTGAAAGTGCATTTACCATTTTTGCACCATCTTTTGCAATCCCTGAATTTTCATATTCTTTTCCCACCATAAATCCGGTTACATTCTGAAGGAATATCATTGGAATACCACGCGAATTACATAACTGAATTAAATGTGTTCCTTTAAGTGCCGAATCTGAGAACATGATGCCATCATTGGCCAAAATTCCAACCTCATAACCGTAAATACGGGCAAAACCGGTAACAAGGGTTTTACCATAATTTTTTTTAAACTCTAAAAACTCACTACCATCTGTTAACCTGGCTACTATCTCCCTTACATCAGGCCAGGGCCCACCCTTTGCCGGAATAATTCCATATAGTTCCCAAGGGCTGTATCCCGGTGGTTTAATCTCTTTTAGGTTATTTTTAAATTTGTTTGCCCTTGGCATATTTTCAAAAATATTTCTGCAAATTGATAATGCATCATAATCATTTTCTGCCAAATAGTCGGCCACCCCTGAAACGGAGGTGTGAACCAGGGCTCCTCCCAATTCTTCAGGGGTTACGTCCTCACCTGTAGCCGCCTTAACGAGTGGTGGACCGGCAAGAAAAATTGTTCCCTGATCACGAACTATGATAGTTTCATCACTCATAGCTGGAATGTAAGCCCCGCCTGCAGTGCACGAACCAAGAACAACAGATATCTGGGGTATTTCACAAGCCGACATGCGGGCCTGATTGTAAAATATTCGACCAAAATTATTATTATCAGGAAAAACCCTGGCTTGTTCAGGTAAAAATATCCCACCCGAATCTACAAGGTAAATGCAGGGCAAACTATTTTGTAAGGCAATCTCCTGTGCTCTTAAGTGCTTTTTAATTGTTTCATATATATATGTACCGCCTTTAACCGTGGCATCATTGGCAATAATCATTGTTTCAATTCCATGTACCATTCCAATACCTGTTATTATGCCTGCCGATGGAAATTCATTATTGAACATTTCCCAGGAGGCAAGTGGTGAAAGCTCCAGAAAAGGTGTATTTGTATCAATTAATGCATTAATCCTTTCGCGAACAGATAATTTTCCTCTTAACTGATTTTTCTCTTTTAAGTATTGAGGACCTCCTTTGCTAACTTCCTGTAGGTTAAGGTTTAGCCTGGAAACCAATTCAATATTGATTTTTTCGTTTTTTTTAAAAACGTCCGAGTTTGTATCTGTTTTACTTTTTATTTGGGTCATTTAATAAATTTTTAACCAACTAACCCGTTACGGCCTTAAAAGGTTCGCTTTAATATTTTTTTAAATTAAAGAGTTGCATAAATATAAATTACTTTCTATATTTGACCAAACGGTTAAACTAATAGGTTAAACTATATGGATAAATTATATGGTGCAAATAATCAGGATAATACTCAGGAGAATATTATTTTGGATGCTGCCCGAAAGGTTTTTATGCGAAAGGGTTTTGATGGAGCCAGAATGCAGGAAATTGCCAATGAAGCTGGTATAAATAAAGCTCTCTTACATTATTATTTCCGGAGTAAGGAGCAATTATTCCAGAATATTTTCAGGCAATCTTTCCGGAATTTATGGCCAACAATTGAGCCTGAACTGGTACGTGAAAAAATTGATGTAAGGCTTTTAATTAAAGCAGTAATTAGTGGTTATGTTGATATTCTGGAGAAAATGCCATACCTGCCCAATTTTGTGATTGGGGAAATTAACCGTGATCCGGAAAAGGTTGCGGGTTTAATAAAGGAAGCCGCAATTAAGCCGGATTTATTGATCACTGCTATTAAAAAGGCCATGGATGATGGCCTGATAATTAAAATGGACCCAAGGGAGATGCTTATTTATTTGATTGGTTTATGCGTATTTCCGGTGGTTACCCGCCCGTTGTTGGGGCAGCTTTTGTACAAAAACAGTGATGATTACCAAAAGTTTATAGCCAACCGAAAAGAAACACTATATAATTTTTTCTCAAGGGCAGTGGGGATTAAGAACTAAAATTGTTTCGTTTTATTGTTAAATGGCTAAAAATGAAAGATATAAAATTTAAATTAGTATTTGTTTGGTCAATGCTGATCAACGTTACAATTAATGGCCAGGCAATTACCCTGGATGAGGTTTGGCAAAAAACAGCTGATAATTATCCGGTGAATATTAGAAGCTTAAATCTGATTGAGGAATCAACACAGCAAAAGCTAAAGAATATAAAGTCAAATTGGTTTCCACAGTTTGAGTTGGCAGCCCAGGCCACCTGGCAGAATGATGTTACTCATGTGGGGTTTGTACCGAATATGCCAATGGCCCCTAAGGACCAATACAAAATTGGGGTTGAAATTAGCCAGACAATTTATGATGGCCGGCAATCAAGAGCCCGTTCACAACAAGAGAGTGCCAATGAAAGTATCGAAAAGCAAAATATAGAAGTTCAATTGCTTAGTGTAAAACTATTAATTACTGATTTATTTTTTACCTTGTTGCAACTTGATGATCAAATAAAACAGATCAATTTTGTTATCGAGGATATTAATGCCAGGTTAAAAGAGTTATCAGCTGCTGTTGCTGCCGGGGTTGTACTTGAAACTGAAAAACAAATTCTTGAATTGGAAAAACTTAAGCTCGACAAGCATAAAATTGGTATAACAGAAAATCAAAAATCGCTGTTTAAAAGCCTTTCATTGTTTACAGGTTTGGCTGTTTCTGATAATGATAGCCTTACATACCCCGATGAAACCAAACTTTTTGAGCCTTTATTGCGCCCCGAATATGGCCTTTTTAAATATCAAAAAAATAAAATTGAAGCCGACAGGAACTTAAATAGTGTGGCAATAAGGCCGGTGGTAGCGGCTTTTAGCCAGGTTGGATATGGTAATCCGGCTTTTAATATGTTTAAAAATGAGTTTGATAATTATGTATTAGTTGGCATAAAACTAAGATGGAAACCATGGGATTGGGGAACAAGCAGGAGAAATAGCCATATTCTTAATAACCAGGTCGAATTGGTTGATTTACGACAAAAGGCTTTTGAGCTTGAACAGGACAGGGCAACCCTGCAGTTGGAGAGTGAAATTTCAGCCTATACCCAAAAAATGAAGAAGGATGAGGAAATTGTTAAAATGCAAATGGTTATAGTTGAAAACTATCGAACACGGTTGAAAAGCGGTACAATTACCGCAGCCGAGTATATTACTGTTTTAAATGGAAATGCCAGGGCCAGATTGGATTTACAACTAACCAGGTTGAATTACTTACATACTTTAACAAAGAAATATCTCACATCGGGCAATTAGAGTTTTAAAGGTTTTAAAAGAGTTTAGAAAAAATCAGAAAGTTTAACGAATCAAAATAGTTGAAATTTAAATTGAATTATTACTTAATAATTGAAAAAATGGGATTTAAGGAATTTAACAATAAAGCAATTAAATGGGGATACAATTTGTTGAGCTTAGGAACAATACTCTTATTCTTGACATCCTGCACTGAAGATAGCGGTAAAGCTGATGCCTATGGGAATTTTGAGGCAGAGGAAACCATAATTAGTTCTGAAGAAAATGGCCGCCTGTTATCAATAAATATAAAAGAGGGAGATATAGTAAAAATTGATGAATTAATAGGTGTAATTGACACCACATTCTTGCATATTAAACGGCGCCAGTTATTAGCATCAAGAGAAGCATCGGATGCCAGTTTAAATCAAATTTCAAAAACCGCAGCTGTTCAAAATGCCCAACTCGATTTGTTAAACAAGGAACTCTCCCGATCGCGTGAATTGGCAGAATCGAATGCCATAACGCAGCAAAAATTCGACCAGGTTGAAGCCGAAGTAATAATAGCCAGGCGTAAACTTGACCAGATTTTATCACAAAACGTTTTAGTCAGGGCCGAACAATCTGTTATTGATGCCCAAATTGATGCAATTAATGAACAAATTTCAAGATGCAAAATTAAAGCAGTAATAAACGGCACTGTTTTACAAAAGTATATCGAACTGGGGGAACTTGTTTCCACCGGTAAACCATTAATTAAGATAGCTGATTTAAATAACATTTTTTTGAGGGCATATATCTCAGGATATCAACTTTCTGAAATAAAAATAGGGCAAAATGTGACAGTAAGATATGACAAGGGGACAGATGGGTATTATTATACAAATGGTAAAATTTCATGGATTGCATCCACTGCTGAGTTTACCCCCAAAATTATTCAAACCAGGGAAGAACGGGTTGACCTGGTATATGCTATAAAAGTTATTGTTGAGAACGACGGGTCAATTAAAATTGGTATGCCGGGAGAAGTTATTTTTAAACCTGAAGATAAATGATAACAATAGATCAGGTTCATAAAAAATTTGGCCCGGTTGAGGCTCTGAAAGGTATTACTTTTAGTGTAAATGAAGGCGAACTGTTTGGTTTAATAGGCCCTGATGGTGCAGGCAAAAGTACCTTGTTAAGGATAATAATTTCTCTATTATTGCCTGATTCGGGTAATGTGAGGTTATGGAATCTGGACCCGGTGGCAAATTACAGGGAAGTTCGAAAAATAATAGGGTATATGCCGGGCAAATTCTCATTATATGAAGATCTGTCGATTGAGGAGAACCTTAAGTTTTTTGCAACAGTATTTGGTACTAAGGTTAAAGAAAATTATCATCTTATTGAAGATATATATCGTCAGATTGAACCTTTTAAGCATCGTCAGGCAGGAAAGCTTTCGGGTGGAATGAAACAGAAGCTTGCTTTATCATGTGCACTGATTCATAAACCCAAAATTCTGGTATTAGATGAACCAACAACAGGTGTGGATGCAGTTTCAAGGAGAGAATTCTGGGATATGCTTAAAAACCTTCAGTTACATGGAATTACCATAATGGTATCAACACCTTATATGGATGAGGCAGCAATGTGCGACCGTATAGCTCTTATGCAGGATGGTAAAATACTTAATACCAATAAGCCCGTAGAAATGGTAAATGGTTTTAAACCGGTTTTGTTCGGGGTAAGGGCTGAAAATATGTATTATCTTTTAAAAAGTTGCAGAGAATTTTCTGAAACCAAAAAGGTTTATCCTTTTGGCGAATGGCTGCATATTACTTTTAAGGATGGACGCGGAATTCCCGGGCAATTAATGGAGTATTTAAAAGCCAAAGGGACAGGGAATGTGGAAGTAGCCAAAATTAATCCATCAATTGAAGATTGTTTTATGGAATTAAGCACAAACCATTAAAAATTAACGTCCAAAGCCGGGAAAAATGAATTCAAATAATATTATAGAGGTTAAAAACATGGTAAAAAAGTTTGGAACTTTTGTTGCCAATAAAAATTTAACATTTGAAGTTAAGAGGGGTGAAATATTTGGATTTTTAGGGGCCAATGGTGCCGGTAAAACTACTGCAATAAAAATTTTGTGCGGATTACAGGCCCCAACATCCGGCAGTGTTATGGTTGCGGGGTATAATGTTGCCAAACAACCCGAAATGGTAAAGAGAAATATTGGGTATATGAGTCAGAAATTTTCACTTTACGAAGATCTTACAATTGAAGAAAACATAAGGTTATTTGGGGCAATTTACCGATTAACAAATAGTGAGGTTAAAAAAAGGGCAAACGATTTGCTATCAGGCCTTAATCTTCAAAATAAAAGGAAGCGGCTAATTAAAACCCTTTCACTTGGGTGGAAGCAGAAACTTGCATTTTCGGTAGCGATATTACACAAGCCTGCAATTGTTTTTCTTGATGAACCAACAAGTGGTGTTGATCCGGTAACCAGGCGCAGGTTTTGGGAAATGATTTATGAAGCTGCCGACGGAGGTATAACAATTTTTGTAACAACCCATTATATGGACGAGGCTGAATATTGCAACCGTGTAACAATTATGGCCGATGGCAAAATTGAGGCAATCGGAACACCTCAAAACCTGAAGAAAGAGTTTGGCGTTGAATCAATCAATGAACTGTTTTTAATTTTTGCACGTAAAGGTAATTAAGCTTATAAAAAACAATAAGTATTGCTTGTACCTTCTCATGCACCTGCCATCCATATTATAAAATATATTAAATAAAATTGAGTGAAAACATTTATTGCTTTTGTAGAAAAAGAATCCAAGCATATTTTCAGGGACTACCGTACAATGCTGGTGTTGTTTTTAATGCCCGTTGCACAAATTCTGATTTTTGGTTTTGTTATATCAACCGAAATTAAAGACGCACAAATCGGAATTTACAACAAGGCTAATGATAATGCCAGTAACCAGTTGGTTAAGAGACTTTCTGTTTCGGGATATTTTAAAGTTTATAAGGTATTTAATAATGATATGGAAATTGAGTCGGCTTTCAGAAGCGGGGCTATACAATTGGCTGTAATTATAGAACCTGGATTTGGGAATAATTTAAATATGGAAAATGGTGCCCGCGTGCAACTTTTGGCAGATGCATCGGAAGCAAATACAGCCCAAATGCTGGTTAACTACAGTCGTATGATAATTACAACCTTTGCTATGGAACAGGCTCAAAAACCAGTACCTCCCGTTTTAACAACAGAGGTACGTATGTTTTACAATCAATCTTTAAAGGGTGTTTATATGTCAATCCCGGGAACAATGGCAATGGTCCTTATTTTGATATCAGCAATGATGACATCCATATCAATAACCCGTGAAAAGGAGTTCGGAAGCATGGAAGTTTTATTGATATCGCCATTAAAACCTTACCAGATAATACTTGGAAAGGTAACACCATACGTTGTTTTATCAATGATTAATGCTTTTTCAATTATTTTATTGGGAGTTTTGGTTTTTAAAATGCCAGTTGTTGGAAGCTGGTTCTGGTTGTTCACGGTTAATTTATTGTACATAATGCTGTCACTTGGTTTGGGGATTTTTATTTCAACCTTGGCAAAAAACCAGATGGTAGCTATGTTTGCTTCTTTATTTGCTTTAATGTTGCCAACCATTTTATTGTCGGGGTTCATTTTTCCAATTGAAAATATGCCCTGGCCATTACAGGTATTAAGCCATATTGTGCCGCCACGTTATTATGTTCAGGCAGTAAAAACAATTATGTTAAAGGGAGGGGGGCTGTTTTATATATGGCAGGAGTTACTAATAATGGTAGCCTTTTTAACTCTTTTTATAGGTTTAAGTATTCGTAAATTTAAAATCAGATTGGAGTAATATGAGGGTTCTCTTTTTTTTATTACAAAAAGAATTTTTGCAGATTTTTCGCAATCATACAATTCTGCCGTTGATTTTTGTCCTTCCAATGGTGCAGTTGCTAATACTGGTTAATGCAGCAACCATGGACATGAAGAACCAGAAAATAATTGTTTGCAACCACGATAATTCCACGGTTAGCCAAAGGATTATTGGAGAACTATCTGCATCACCGTTTTTCATATTAACCGGGCAAACTGCATCGGTTTCCCAAGCCATTAATGAAATGGAACTTGGCACTGCTGATCTGGTTTTAGTCATTCCGCATGGACTTGAAAAGGGACTTATGGATAACAGCAGTGTTAATATACAGCTTTTGGCCAATGCTATAAATGCACAACAGGCGCAATTGGGATATGGTTATATTCAGCAACTTTTAACCAGGTTTGGTTCAAATTTTCATCTCGAAAAAACAGGTTTTAGCCCTCTTGCCAATGTTGAAATTACCAGTTCATACTGGTTTAATCCCGAGTTAAACTATAAACATTTTATGTTGCCAGGGATTTTAACGGTTCTTGTTTCGGTAATCGGACTATTTTTAACGGCCATGAATCTTGTTAGGGAAAAAGAGATGGGCACAATTGAGCAGATTAATGTAACTCCCGTAAGCAGGCTTCAATTTATATCTGCCAAATTAATTCCCTTCTGGATAATTGGCCTTTTTGAGCTTTTGTTGGGCATAATTATTGGACGTCTATTATACAATTTACCCTTGGAAGGCAGCCTGTTCCTGATTTTTGGTTTGGCGTCAATTTATCTTATTGGACTACTGGGTATGGGATTATTGATTTCAGCCTTTTCAAATTCACAACAACAAGTTGCATTAATAAGCTTCTTCTTTTTGTTAATATTTATTTTAATGAGCGGAATATTTACCTCAGCCGATAATATGCCGTATTGGGCTCAAAAGGTAAATATTATTAATCCTGTTTATTATTTTATTGATATAATGCGCAGTATAATGCTTAAGGGATCAGGGTTTTTTGACCTTATTCCACAAATAGGGGCATTAACAATTTTTGCAATGGTTTTAGTAACGCTTGCTGTGGCCAATTATCATAAAAGGGCATAATTGCTAACATTTAAGGCCTAATAATAACTTATTGTTGTTTTTTGGGTTTTAATTAACCCAAATTTGTCTTTAGCCATTTTTTCTAATGACCGTCATTAGAAATTAATAGTGTTAAGTTATTGATTACATGCCTTCTATTTTGACAAATCGCTAAAGAAAAACTAAAAATTTGTAATCAGAAATGCTTACAAATTAAGTTTTTCTAAAGCAGCCTGTACCTACTATTCGGTAGGGTTAATCCCTGCTAAGTCATTATTTCATTGCCTTTCTAATGACTAATCCGGGATTAATTTGGCTGTAGTTTAGTTTTCTGAACCAACCGAAAAATTACTAAATTAGTTGATTGTTATTTAATAATAATAACTGTTAAAACAATGAAGATATCAAAATTATCAAGCCTGATATTTATATTTTTTTTTATGCTTTTATCGTGCCAGGGAAAAGGCATGGCAAAAACCGGATTACAGAAAACAAATGCTTTTGCAAAAAAGGGTTGTGAAATAAATACCACAGCCGAAGACTCTGTTATTTTTAAAAGAATGATACATTATGCTTCCGGTTCAGGTTTATCCATATCAGAAACAGTGAATAGGGTTGCAGGTTTTTTTCTCGAAACACCATATGTTGCATCAACCCTTGAAGCAGGTGACCATGAACAATTGGTGATAAACCTCAGAGAAATGGATTGCACAACCTTTGTTGAGTATGTGGCGGCATCTGTAATTTGTTTAAAAACCGGTAATACCAGATTTTCTGATTTTGCTGAAAAATTAACAAAATTACGATACAGAAACGGTAAAATAGATGGTTATTCATCCAGGCTCCACTATTTCACTGAATGGCTTCATAATAAAGGTGAAAAAGGGTTCGTGAATATAATAAGCAATCAGATTGGAAGTAAAAAACTGAACGTTAATGTTAATTTTATGTCGGCCAATCCCCACCATTATAAACAACTTAAAAGTGATTCTATAATTGGGAAAATAAAATTGGTTGAAAGGGAAATTTCATCATTAAATATGAATTATATCTCTGTAAGTGAAATTGAAAGCAACGAAAAAATGATTGAAAATGGTGATATTATAGCATTTGTAACCAATATTAAAGGACTTGATGTATCACATGTGGGATTTGCCGTAAAAGTTAAGGGCAGGTTGCACCTTTTACATGCATCGTTAAAAGAAGGTAAAATTGCTGTTACCAAAGTTCCTTTAAGCCAGTATTTATTAACCAATAAAAAAGTTGACGGAATTATGGTAGCAAGAATTATCAGTAATAACTTATGATTTTTTGCAATACCTGCGCTAATATTAAAACTGTTATCAAAAATGGAAATTAAAAGATGTCAATGGCCACAGGATGATAAACTTATGATTGAATATCATGATAATGAGTGGGGAATACCTGTACACGATGACAATAAATGGTTTGAGTTTATAGTGCTTGATACTTTTCAGGCAGGGCTCAGTTGGCGTACCATTTTGCATAAAAGGGAAAATTTCCGAAAGGCATTTGATGATTTTAATTTTATAAAAATTTCTGGTTACAATGAATCAAAAATTGATGAGCTTTTAAACAATAAAGGTATAATTCGTAATAAGCTAAAAATAGGGGCAACTATTGAAAATGCAAAAGCATTTATTAGGGTCAGGCAGGAATTTGGATTGTTTAACACATATATCTGGAAATTTGTTAATGGAAAGCCAATAATTAACCAATGGAATACAATGAAAGAAATCCCTGCAACATCCATCGAAAGCGATATAATGAGTAAAGATATGAAGAAACGCGGATTTAAATTTGTAGGTTCAACAACATGTTATGCCTTTATGCAGGCCGGCGGTTTAGTTAATGATCACATAATGGGGTGTTTCAGGCAGTCTGATGTTTAGGGTTATTGTTAAATAAAAAGAGCCTGTAATTAAAAGCACCTTTAACGGTATTCCTTTTTATTCATTTACTTATTTATCAGAAATTAAATTACCATGCGTATTTTTTAGCCCATATCTTTAAATCCCGGGTAAAAAAGGTTTTTTAACCCAAATTTGTCTTTAGCCATTTTTTCTAATGACCGTCATTAGAAAT
>JBBIVA010000030.1:0-31089 GCA_037439945.1 Marinilabiliaceae bacterium | reverse complement strand
TGATTTACAGGTAGTTAGGTGGGTGTTGCAGAAAAGTGCGGAAAACAAGAAAAAAATCCCGGTCGTTTTTATCAACCGGGATTTTCAAATTACATAATTAACTGAAATAAACTCTATTCAAGGGTTTCTTTACCTGCTAACCCATTGGCAACGCCTCCATAGGCACGTTTCCTGTTATATTTAAAATCCCAAAGACCAATCGGTTCGCCTGCTCTCCATGAAGATCCTGCAGGGCTATCAAGCGGACTCCAGATTGTAATACCGTAGCGCTGTGCCGCAGGTATTATCTCGAAATATTTTTTAATAACAAAGCGATACATCTCAGCCTGGGCCATATAATCCTCAACTGTGGCATCGGCCGTTTGTTTATTATTACCTAAGCCTATATCAAGTTCCGAAATTTTAATAAGTTTACCGGTAGCGGCAAGTAATTCAAACATCTGAACAATTTTCTGTTTATCAGAGTTTATGTTTATGTGCATTTGGGTGCCAATACCATCCACACGGGCCCCTTTACTTTCAATGTAAGCGGTATAAGCAATCAAACCCCTGCATTTATCAAGATTATACTCCAGGTTATAATCGTTTATAAAAAGTTTATCATTACTGTTACCATGCAAAACAGCCATTTTAAATGCATCTACACCATAATCCCTACCCATATAATCCTGCCAGTAGAACTCATCTTTTGCCAATGTTTTGCCAACACCTGTTTTAAGTTCACCAGGCCTTGCATCATCCATAGGTTCATTAACAACATCCCATGCCTTTACGTAACTCTTTGATACATCCATCATACCCTTAATAAACCTTTCCAGTTCATTGGTTATAATGGTTTTTTTCTGGGCGGGGGTTTTTTCAATAATCTGGGCACCACCACCATCAGGATTAATTCTTCGAAGTGTTAAATTGTCAATAAAAACTGTACCTACATAATCGCCAAAACTAATGACAAACCTGTTGCGATCAGCTTTACTAACGGAAGTTTGTAGAGTAAATTCCTTCCAGCCAGTAGTTAGCCCAAATGTTCCAAAGCTGTTACTCGAATAATCGGAAGTAGACTGAACCTCAGCACGGATAGTTCCAGCTGTATTTGCCCTTGCCCTAAAATTCAAAACATAAGTTGATCCGTTTTGCAGAACTGGTGATAAATCATACGCCACCTGGGCACTCCAAAAGTTAGTAACAGTTGGATTTGTAAATGTATAAGCGAACCCGGTTCCGCCAAAACCTTCACCGGCAGCTGATAATCCTCTTGTAGAACCATTACCCCATCCCATCCAGCCAGCAGATCCATTTTCAAAATCTGAATTTGGAATAATGCTGGGCTCTAAAGTTGGCCCGCCACCACTTTCATTATACTTGCTTAAAACAATGTTGTCCATATAATAAGTGGTAGCAGTATTTCCCAGGTTGAACGCAATTGCACCTGTTGTGGCGTTTGATTCAGTAATGGTAATTTCTTTGGCAAATGAAGTCCACGCAGTTGTTGCGTTAATATTGCCAAAAAAGTCCCAATGTTTATATTGATAAGGAACCACATGGGCCTGGGTTGAATAAGAACAGGCAACATCAGCTTTAACGTCCATTGTTAACTTATACTTTTCACCAACCTTCATAGCAGGCGAAAAAGTTATAAAAAACTGACTATTCCACTCATTAGGGCGAACGGCCGAATTTGTAATTTTCAGGGCCCTTCCGGTTCCACCTTTACCTTCGCCAACTGCGGTAAAAGCCATAACAGCATTTGCATTTGACTGATAATTTAATGCCTCATCTGTTTCAAAATTAGCACTGGTAACCACATCCCATGTTGGACCTCCGGATCCGGGAATTACAGTAGGGGCAATTGTTTTATTCAAATATTCGGCATTTTGGTTGGCGTGCCAGCACAAAGTATGGCCATAAATTGTAATCCCGGCCTTTTGTGCAGTTGAAACAAAAGATTCAACTTTTGCCAGATTTAAACTTCCATTGGCCTGAACCACAGCTCCGTGTTTCATTTCCCATCCGGCTGACATTTCATCAAAATTTGCAACTATCAGGCTATAATCCAACCCCAGTTTGTTGAAATTATCTACCCCAACGCCGGCCCCTAATTTAAAATTGGCATTAGCTGTTCTATCAATATATGATTTTAGTACATCATAATCTTTAAGATATTCCATTACAGCAATGCTTTCGGGTTTCTCAACTTCAAATTCCAGCTTACTTTCATCAGCACAAGACGCTATAACAAACAAAGTAAGCGCTGCATACATAAACCTATTTAATTGTTTCATAATCTGCTATATTAAACAGTTAATTTACTTTAAACGAAGGCGTGAAAGTTTCAATTTTTACGCCCCTGTCACGAACCACAAGAGTATCCCTGGTAGCATAAGTTTTACCAGTCATACTTATTGTATAATCAAGATAAATTGCATCACGGTCTTTATTTCCCCAACTCTTTTTTTCACCTTTCTTTACAAATGAGCCATTACCTGTTACAGTAAACCCACTTGTTGTTGTTGAAATGGTACAATTACCCTGAGCGTTAAACGTAAGCAGTAACCTGCAGGTTTCATTAACACTGCTGGCATTTACCACAGTAACAGGCAATTCAACTGAGTTAAGTGATACGGTTTTCATATTTACCACTTCATCGTTCTCAACATATTGTTTACGCCGGATGTTTGTAACAGAACTTCCTCCCTGTGTAATAATGTCCCTACCCCTGCGTAGATAATTGGCGTGCCAGGGATTAATAAATTTTAAACAATAAAGTGTAAAATCCTTTGGCTGAATATCCCAATCTGCACTATTCACACGAACTGGGTTACTTACGCTTAGCTTGGCTTTACCTGAAAGAATGGAGTCGGCATTAACAACTTTGGTCATCCTTAATGGAATTACATAGTTGTTTGTAAGAGCTTTGGGATCAGCAAAAAATGCTTCAGATAATTGAACAACTACACCTCCCTGTAATGCTTTATCCAAAGTAATCTGGTTTCCTGCAAGGGTATAATAATTTGCGGGCATGGCCTGAACTGGTAATGTTTGACCGGTATTGAAAAACAAATTATTACATAAATTATTATCTACCGCCACATCGATACTTACCATTTTAGAGTTAGCATAAACTCCACCCATTGTTGCAAAAATTTTACATTTATATTCATTATCCAGGGTATTGTCCACTATGTCTTCACCTAGTACTATTGTCCGTACCGGATACTGGTATGCAAAATATACGGTAGAGTAATCGAAATCGGGAAATTCTGCTTCCTGATTCTCGCAGGACGTTACCATAATCGCAAAAAGTCCTGATATTAATATTATTAAAAGATTATACCTTTTCATTTTTTCCATCATTTTTCATTTTTACATAAGAAAAACTACCAACCTGCATTTTGCTTTAGTTTACTCCACTTTTGTATTTCGGAATATGGTATGGGACCATAGTACATATGATCATCATAGTCCCTTATTTCAACATCAATTGTAGTGTAAACAGGCGTTGCAGAACTACCTTCAATTAACATACCCCGGGCTGTTTCATTCAAGTTTGAGACCTTCCACCTTCTTAAATCCCAAAAGCGGTGATTTTCAAAACAAAGTTCCAGCCTTCGTTCGTTCCTAATGAGTGCTCTCATTAAATCCTTGTCAGATTTAACAGACTCAAGGTACTCATGATTATTTGTAATACCAACACCTGCTCTCTGACGTATAGCTTTAATAACATCATAGGCTGAATAGGCATTTCCGCCTGTGCCCAATGGGCCCCAAGCCTCATTTGCTGCCTCGGCATAAGCAAGAAAAATTTCAGTATATCTAATTCGTGTGGTATAATGCTTTTGCTGGGTATTAAAAGAAGGGTTTGGGTTACAATCAGCCCGTAAAAGCTTTCTCAAATAATAACCTGTTCGGGTTGATAAACCATTCTCCTTATTTATAACATCACTGTTTGTTCCAAATGTACCTGTTGTTATAACACTGTTATTTGGCCCCTGTGTACTACCGTTTACTACTATATAGTTTGCCAATCGCGGATCACGGTTTGTATAAGGAGCAGCAGCATTATAGTTACTTAATGGATTTGTGATTGGGTATCCGTTAACCATAGGAAAGGCATTTACAAGATTTTGAGTAGGATTAACTCGTCCCCTGCCGAATATGGAAGGGGGATAATTGTCCTGCTCCAGGGTGAGGCTTTGTGCAATATCACCCCGCCATAAAACTTCCGGTCTGTTCATTCCTGATGCCAACCCTTCAATTTCAGTACTTCTGAACCATATACCTCCATTGGCCGCCAACCCTGAAACGCCATTAATTCTATTTAAAACAACTGCTGCGTTATTGGCTGCATTCTCCCATGAAACATTAGTCCCTGCACTGTAAGCCGGGCTGGCAGCAAGTAACGACACCTGGGCTTTAACTGCCTCAACAATTCTTCCTGTTAAACGGCCTCTCATGTGATTGCCATTTACCCTGTTGTAATCACTCGAATTGGTTATGCCCAAATTTAAATATTTAGCAGGAATTTGCGCATTTGATATATCGCCAAAGTCAAGTGGTAACAATTCAATTGCCTTACCTGCATCTTCAAATATCTGGTTTAAGCAATCCTGAAAAGTGTTACGGGGCTTATTAAAATCAGAATTTTTGTCTTCGGGTTCCGTAATAACTGGTACACCCATAAGGGCCCCATCACTTGTCCAACCACCGTGTGCCATTAAGAGATAATACATATGTATCGCTCTTAATCCATAAGCTTCGCCTTTTAAACGGTCATTGTACAAAGTAGCAATAAGTGGGTCCTTACTCCAAACCACCTTATCGGCATTATCGAGGAAGATATTCAGGTACTGAATGGCATTTTTACGTCCCTGCCATTGCGACATCGGATTATCATTTGATGACCAGGACCCGGTTGCCATTCGCAAATAATTATTTGAACGGTCATTAGTAACAGCGTCATCAGTTGCAACATCACTAATTGGTGATGCAGAATAAGGTAAAAGAATATATGCATTTGCCAATATGCCCTGGGCATATGTAGGTTCCTTATACATTGCATCCAACCCTCGTATATTTTCTATATCCGGAGAGAATATATCTTCACAACCGGTTAACAGAATCAGAAAGGCTAAAATTTTAAATATATTTTTCATAGCTATTTACTATTGTGTTTCTTTTTTGGTTTAGAAGACAGCTTTAACCCCTACGTTATAAAATCGGGTTTGAGGTGCGCTTGTTATATTCATTTCCAAAATCTCCCTTTCTTTGGAAATTGTTAACAAATTAGCCCCACTTATATATGTTGAGATCCCTTTAATAAAGAAATTCTGTAGCAGGTTAGAAGGTAAATCATAAGTAATTTGAACTTTAGCAATATTAAACCTGTCAGTTTTATAAAGCCAAAAATCGGAGTTCCTGAAATTATTATTACCAACCTCAGTTGTTAATCTTGGGTATGTGGCAGTTTCTTTAGTTGCCTCAGTCCAGCGGTCACGAACAATTTCAGAGTATTTCCTTGTTCCAAAAACCCAATAGTAGGAGCTGTTCTTCATTGCATAGCCCCCAAAGTAACCTGTTCCCAGGGCAAAAAAAGTTAAGTTCTTCCACTTGGCAGTAAAGTTTACACCCAGGGTAAATGGGGCTCCGTACCAACCACCACGTGCTAAAAAAACTTCATCCTTTTGGTCAATTATGTCATCTCCGTTTTGATCAACGTATTTTATATCACCAGGTTTTATTGTACCTCCAAACTTTTGTTCGGGTGAATTGTTAATCTCATCCTGGCTCTGGAAAAAACCGTCACTTTTCCATCCCCATATACCATCAACTGCTTTTCCCTGCCGATTTTGATAAGCAAACTCAAAGTTTTCATCACGTTTGGTTGCTATAACCTTATAATAGGTTCCCGCAACTCCAAGGGAGTAATCAATACCTCCAATTTGCTTATTTAATTTAACGTTAAAATCAAAACCAGTTCTTTTATCATTATTAAAATTAACAAATGGAATAAAAGAAGCATCAGGATAATTTGTGAAAAAGTAGTTAGGAAAAACTGTATTTGGCCTTATTAATAAACCTTCCATAGTATTCATGAATGCAGAGGCGTCAATTAATAATAATTTATTCCATAAAGAACCTGAAATATTTGCTGAAATTTCTTTTCTTTTTATAAAAGTCAGATCCAGGTTTTCGCCTCTCAGGGAATTGGTTGAACGCTCCACTGCTCCATCATACCAGCCCCACCATGCCCCACTTGCCTGGGTATAATTGGCCGAATACAAATAATTATCTGTTATATCCAAATCGGTGTTCAAAATACTGGCTGAGAGGCTTAAACTCAATTCATCAACTACTTCAGAGTTTTCCAGAAAGCTTTCCTTACCAGGTTTCCATCCTAATGATACTGATGGGGAAATTGCCTGACGGTTCCCTTCTGCAAGTTTTGCAGAGTGTACAATTGCCGAACCTAAATCGGCATAATATTTACCCATATAATTATATGATAACTGTAAGCCCAGGTTGGTATTATTATTTGGGTGATAAACCTGGGACTGTACAACCTGATATCCGCTTGCAATTAACATAGCTGATAAATTGTGCCTATCTTCTATCTTTTTTTTGTAATTAAACTGGCCTGAAAAGAAAAGGGTTTGCTGATTTGAACCTCCTCCAACATTTTGAACACCATCTTTTTTGTCATCCCCCTGCTTACCTAAACCCGCTATAACATCATTACCGTTATAATTATACCAGGTAGGTATAAAAATAGCGTATGTATTATTGTATGAGGATGTATAGGCTGTGCTATAATCAACAGCAAATTGAGTTTGAAAAGTTAGTCCACTCAACATCTTTCCCAAATTAATTTCAATACCTGTGTCGAATTGAAAACTTCTGCTTGTCCAGGTACTGTAACCGGAGGCATAATAATCAGCAAAAACGTTGGTTAAATCATTCTGGGTCCCAGCTAAAAAATATTTGCCATCTATTAAATTGCTGCTGGTATTCACTAAATTCCACGATGTGATATCGTTCTCGTCAATAAAACTTAATGGAATTAATGGAGCCACCCTGTGAGGGCGTAATGTTGAAGCATGGGTCCAATAATTCTGTGCTGAATTTGCTGTTCGTGCATTATAAAAAGTGGCATTGGCATTTACAGTGGACTTAATATCCTGGTTAATTTTAAGGTCAATATTGCCTCTTATATTTAACCTGTCAATATTATTATTTGCTGCTTCACCAATTTTAAGTAAATCGCCCTGACGGTAATAACCAATATTTGAATAAAACCTTGCCCGGTCGTTACCCCCGGTTATCTCTGTTGTAACATCGGTCCGGTTCGCTGCTTTTTTTATAAATTCTGACGAATAAAAATCAACATCGGGGTACCTGTATGGGTTTGTGCCCGATGCATGGTTATAGATTTGTTCATCGCTAAATGATGGGGTAAGGCCATCGTTTACGAGGGCTTCATTATAAAGGGTCATATATTCGGCTGAACCCAAATATTTAGGATAGCTTTTTGATACATTATACCCGGTATTTGCCCTGACATTAATTTTCAAATTACCATCACCACCCCTTTTTGTTGTGATATAAATTACCCCTTTGGCAGCGCGGCTTCCATAAAGAACAACGGCAGAACCTCCTTTAAGAAAAGTAATTTGTTCAATTTCGCTTGGCAAAACATTATTTGCATTACGTGGGACCCCGTCAACTAATACCAGGTAATCGTTCATACCCCATAGTGAGTTTCCATTCCAACCACCGATGTATCCTTGAAGGTTATCCAAACTATATGTATTGTAGTTTTTTAACAAAAGTTCTTCCAGGTTCATAACAGAAACTCCTCCCAATACATCGCTTTGGGCAATTTTTCGAAATGCCACCTGAACCAGTTGTTCTTTAGATATATCCAGTGAGTCAGTCTCATTTCCGACAACCGTTTGTGCCCCTAAAAGAATGGGGATTAAAACAAACGCTGCACATAAAATGAATCCTATATTTTTATGTTTCATTGCTTATTCAATTATAATTAAACATTTCTTCATTTTCATTTGGATTACCACCCGGGATTTTGTCCAAATTCAGGATACATTGAAGTATCGGAAATCTTTAAAGGAAACCAATAGTGTTTTGCTCCAAACTGACGGGTTAATATAACAACTTCCCTGAAGTTTGATACCCTTGCATTTTTGGGGTCATTTGTTTGGTAAAAACTGCTTGACTCAACCCTGTCAAATTCATGAGAAGTTTTAACATTATACGGATATTCAGTTAATAAAAGCCAGCGTTGTAAATCATTAAACCTGAACCCCTCGAAAGATAATTCAACTGCACGTTCCCTTCTTACTTCATCAATAAACCTTTCACGGTTAGCTGCAATGCTCGAATGAACATGGCCTGCATTTACCCTGTCACGCAATGTATTAATGGCTTGTGCCGCTGTTTTTGAAAAATTTTCAGACTTCCCTGTTGCTCCGCCAAATGCAGCGCAGGCTTCCGCATACATTGTATAAATATCGCCCAGTCTCATATATGGCAGGTACACATGGAGGTTTCCACTCCAGTTATAAAGTCCATCATATTTATTTGCGGTATGAGGTACCAGTTTCTGGATAAAGTAACCTGTTCGGCTTGCATTTGCCGCCCCACGCATAGTTCCGTTTGTGTGAAGGCCACAATAACGCAGGTACTCCATATCAGGTGGCATTGTTGCGTTTACGTATTTAAATCCGTCAAAAACAATATCATGGTAGAACCGAGGATCACGGTCTTTAAAAGGGGTTGCCGGATTAAATCCTGATTCAGGATGATTTAAAGGCAATCCATTGGCCATGCCATATAAATTAACATAATTGGCTGTTGGTTGATGGATAATATTATCATGTTCAACTAGTCCCTGTACCTTTGGCCCAAACGTTTTTGTTGTATTCCAGTTACTTCCGTTCGAATCGGTTGATGGGCCACGGAAAATAGCTTCAGTTGTACCCGGCATCAGCCAGTTTTGGCCTGTTGTATAAAAATTATCGCTAAAACGGGTGGTTGCATCGTCGGCTTTAATGTGGTTATAAATATCCTTAAATTTAAATTCTGCCAATGCATATTGGGTTTGCCCGCTTTCAACAAGGTTTAACAATTCACCAAAAGCCTCTGCTGCTTTTCGGCAATAAGCTTCATCAAAGTTGTATGTATTTGAACCCCCTGTTTGAGCGCCATTTTTCATTAATGGGCTTCCTGCCCATAAATAGGCCTTGCCTAAATAACCTAAAGCCATTATTTTATTTATACGGAGTTGGTTTTTCCCCCTTGTATTTGCCCCAGCCGCTGTTTTTTCCCAATCAATTGGTAATAATTGGGCTGCTTTAGCCAGATCAGCTGCTGCCTTGTCAGCACAAGCCTGAAAGGTTAACCTTGGCAATACAGGTTTTGATCCTGCTGGCAATACCTGGTCGATATAAGGTAACCCGCCAAAATATTGCATCATTTCAAAATGCCACCAAGCCCTGAAGAAATATAACTGACCGGCAATTAAGTCTTTTTCTTCCTGGGTTGCAGCAACCAGCTTATCAAGATTGGCTATGCCAATATTAGCCTTTCTAATGCTATACCAGCCAAGGGGCCATATTGCTTTGTCAAACTTATTTGTTGATGTGGGACTGGCATTACCCTTATCCAGCCAGCTTGCCGGCTGTGACATCCTTCCTGCCTGCCAAGCCCAGAAATTACCAAGGTCAATCTGGTTAACCATATGCCAGCTTCCCTCAAGGTTCATAATTTCATCATCGCCCCAATTCCAGGAGGTAGTCCAGTAGCTTTTTTGCTTATCGGGGATACAATTATAAATTTCCTCTATAAAACCCTGGAAATTTGTGAAATTTTTAAAGGCTACAGTTTCTGATACTATTGATTCAGGTGCCTTTTCAAGGTAATCTTCACAGGAAAAAAACACCAAAAAAACCAACGACAACAAACCGCCTTTTAATAGAGTCTTATTTAAATATTTCATTGCTTTAAAATTTAAAGTGTGAATCTAATACCAAGGTTATATCTTTTCATTGTAGGATAAGCACCCTGGCCTCCCCCGCCTGCAAAATTGGATTCACGGTCATCAGGCATCCTTGACCATACCCACAGGTTATTTCCATTAATGAATACTTTTAATGACCTTATACCTGCATTTCTAATCCAGGGCCGGTTAAATGTATAGGCCAATTCCGTATTTTTTAAGCGAATATATGACCCATCAAACATAAATTGTGTTCCCTGGTTATAACTGGGCGTTGATAACCAACGTGGTACTGTTACATCGGCATTTGGATTTTCTTTTGACCACCAGGTACCTAAATCATATACTGTGTTTAATTGACTACCAAAACTGTTTAAGGGTACATTGCGCGTAACATTTGTTACCCCGTATAACTGAACAAAAGCACTTAAACCCTTCCATTCAAAACCCAGGGTGGCATTGTATGTATTTTGAGGTGCATCGGAATACCCAAAAGGTACATTATCAAAATTATCAATTATACCATCCCCGTTAAAATCCAAAATATGATAATTTCCCACCAATTTTGATGCATCGTTGGTTGAATGTTGTGTGCTGGCAAAAAGCTCATCATAAGTATTAATAAATCCTGCATCAACAAACGACCTGGTTTGATTTATGCTAAATCCTGCAAATTTTTGATAGGCAGGCAACAAGGCTGGGTCGTCCCTTTCAAGTATTTTGTTTTTGGCATGGGTCAAACTCGTTTCAGCCCATAAGCGCAGTTGATTTGGTAATACTTTATTTAACCGTACTTCAATCTCAAACCCCGAAGTTTGAACCTTACCAAGGTTTGCTGTAGGAGGTGTACTACCGAAATATGATGGTACAGCCCTATCGGCTCCCTTAACAAGTATATCAAAACGCTTATCTCTGAAAACTTCCACACTACCTGCTATAAGCCCGTTAAATATTGCATAATCCATACCTACATTGAATTTACGTACGGTTTCCCACCTAACATCCGGATTGCCAAGTACCGCTTCTCTATACCAAGTATAAGGACTTGTTCCCCTGTTTGTATCAAGTGATGAGTTCCCCCCGTATGCCCATTGGGTCAAATATAAAAAGCGATCACCTGTGTCATCTCCAATCTCACCCAAAGAAGCCCTTAATTTTAACATATCGAGAAACTTTAATCTTAGGGTTTGCATAAATGTTTCTTCAGAGATCATCCAACCAATTGCAGCTGAATTAAAGAAACCGAACCTGTATCCGGGCCCAAACTTTTCTGATCCATTATAAGCCCCATTGTATTCAAAGAGATATTTGGCGGCATAATCATATGTGCCCCTAAATGCCCAGTCTTCACGGAAAATTGGTAAAATACTACCTGTAGCCTTTTGGTCCCGGCTGAATAGTCCCATTGCTGAAACTCCATGGTTCCCAAAATTACGGCTCCAATTCATTTGCAACTGGTAAAAAAAGTTTCTAAGTGTCTGGTCATTACGAAGTGTTCCGGGCTGGGTTGTCCATAACACGCCTTGCATAAAGTCAAACTTGTTATTGTTTTCAAATTCCTTTTTATAATATGCTATGCCGGTTAATGGGTCAACCCACTTTTGCTGAGCTTCGTTATAAAGGTCGTTAACACCCCTGTTAAACTCAACGAAAGTATTATCCCATGAGATTGTTCCCTTAAAATTCAGTCCTTTGGTAAAAAAATCAAGATTCTGTTCAAGGACAAAGTCTGTGTTTATGCGGGTGGTTGTGGTTGTCATGTGCCCTGATAAGGCCAGGTTGGCTGCAGAGTTTGTAACATTCGAGATGTTTGGGTAATAACCCCATGAACCATCTGCATATTTTGGTAAAAACACATCAGGGGCAATATTATAAGCTCCTGCCCATTGTTGGGCCACTGCCCATGCTGATGAATTTGTTTGGTTCCATGGGCTTTTTTTTGCGCCTGACGAACCTGACAGGTTTATTTTAAAAACAGATGTTTTGGTAATTTGAAAATCCAAATTACTCCTTACATTAATACGATTAAACCCATAACCAGACTTATAATTACGCCCGTTATCCCATACTTTGAATATATCACCTTCATGCACAAAGTCGGCCGAAGTAAAATATTTTACAAATGGTGTACCACCCGAAACGTTAATATTGGTATTATATGCCATGGTGTAATCCTTAAAAAGTTCATCCTGCCAATCAACATTTGGATAACGTTCTGCTTCTTCAAGGTTAGCCGGGTAGCGGTATTTTTCGATTATTGATTGAGGCCGCATATAAGCCCAGGACCCGGGTGATATCCCCAATTCATGCTCAATAGCTGCATTACGGGCCATAAGGGCATCATACGAATCTAACTTATTGGGCAGTTTTGAAGGAACCTTGAGTGTTGCATTTGCAGAAACATCAATTTTGGCTGAACCTTCTTTACCACGTTTGGTAGTAATTAAAATTACGCCGTTGGCCCCCTTAACCCCATAAACAGCTGTAGCAGATGCATCCTTAAGTACTGAAAGAGACTGTACAGAACCAATATCCACGCTGCTCATTGGCCTTTCAATCCCATCAACTAAAACCAAAGGCTCCCTGTTATTCCATGAACTGGCTGCACGAATCAACACCATAGGGTCTTCTTCGCCCGGCAGTCCGGAACTTGAAATGGTTATTACCCCTGGTAATGTTCCGGTTAGAGCCCCACCAATATTAGTGATACCGGCAGCCCTTTCAAGAACTTCGCCAGTAGTTTGCGTTATGGCCCCAACTACACTGGCTTTTTTTTGCTGCCCATAACCAACTATTACAACCTCATCAAAAATTTTAGTGTCCTCCTTCATTAAAACCACAATCTCGCTTTTCCCTTTTACATCAATTGTCTGACGCTCCATTCCAAGAAAAGAAAACTCTAAAATAGTACTCCCTGGATCAAGTGTAATGAAGAATTTACCATCAATATTAGTCACAACCCCAACTCCCGGGTTATTTTTAACAGTTACTGCAACCCCTATTAACGGTTCATTGTTTGAGTCCACAACTGTTCCTCTTACAGTTTGCTTTTGTTGGGCCAATACACTAATTCCACCTATTAAAAGCAGTAGAGAAATCATCAGTTTTAAATTTATCCACCTTAAGCAATGGTGGTAAATACGTTTTCTAATTTTTTTCATATTGGTTACATTTGGATTATTGCCTAAGGCAATTTGAAACTAGTTGCTTTAATCCGGTTTATTAATTTCACTATTTAAAATTTTCGGTTTCAAATTAAGTTAACCATTACCGTTATTCTTTTCCGGAAAGGAACAATAGTTTGTATTATACCTTTTTTAGTTTTTTCCATACATTATTAAAATTTGTTAATTATAATTTTAGATTGAAACACACACCTTCTTTAATTTACAAATTTATTGGCTTGCTTAATTAAGGGTTTTAGTTATTAGATAATCATTTTTCAATTTTAGATATTTGTAAATAAATGTAAAATTATTACAAATAATACTAATATTAATTGTGCCTAATTTAGCGTATAATAGGATTAGGCACTACATTAGAAATAAATAATATAGGCCAATTTATATATTTTTACACTACTCGGTGATTAAAAAAAAAGAAAATTGGGGCTAATCCCGGAAAGTTTAGCTTCGCTGATTTTCAATTCACCCCCATGGTGTAATCCAGCTTTGTGAACAAAAAACAACATGTGCAAAAACAGAGAAACCCACCTGAACGAAAAGGTCGGGCTGGTAAAATTTGCAACACAGCCGAACCTTTGGGCCCAATTTTTAAGAATTACTTTTAACCGATTCGACCACCATAAGGCTTTTTAGCTATATTCTCAAAAGGGTTGGCTGTAACCCAAAGTAAGATGGTAAAAATAAAAGCGGGCTAAAGGTGCATATGCTTATTGGTACAGTGCAATTGGAGGGACAGTTTATAAAAATTACCTAGGCAATATTGGAAAAAGGTTTTATAATTATGATGGTACAGGACTCAACTCCTATACCATCTAATTATTATTATCAGGGTATTTGTAAAGTACCCATATATCCTTCATTACGCAGGTAAGGTTTATTGTTTTCCCATTTCCAGATATTAACAAATTCGTACCCAATACTTTCATAAAACGCCTGAGTTAACTCACCGCCAGTTTTTGTTTCACCATCAAATCCGTTTTTATTATTATCCGGAGTAAATTCTCCTACTGTTAATGTTACAATTACATTACTGGAAAAATTATAACACAATACAACAACAATTAAAAAACTCATAATTAAACCGTTAATTCACATTGGGAATATTATATGGTAAACCATTAAAAAGCCTACAATAATTCTATAATGGAATACCTGCCCTTACCAAATATGTACACAAGCACATCAGTTCAAAAAACTGATTAAAAATAATCCAGCAGTAAAAAACATCGTAAAAAAAGGACCTTTTCCCACCAGTCATGATATTTATCTCTGAACTCATCATGTATAGTGTGACACTGGTATAAATCGTGTCGGTTTTTATCATCAAAAAAAAGTAAAAAAGAAAATGAATATTAACTATCAATAACCGTTCAGTTGGTTGAAGCGGGCGAACCTATGTGCCAATATCGCACTGTTTCAATTGAAGTGAGATGTTCAGGTGCTTTCCTAAATTTGGTTAAAACAACCTCATCATCTGTTTTCTTAAACCAAAACAAAACATGGTGCACAAACAGACCAGCCACATCACAGTTACTGTTTTTACAATTTATCAACTTTGGTAAAACACCTATTGCCCCAACTGCCGGAATTGATTTTTTGATAAATAATCTTCGGGCCATTTTCTTCATAATAAATCAATTTTTTAATATGCTAATGCAATTTATAACCAGTTTTTATTTATTAGTTTAATATCATCCCCATAATTTTAAAAAAACCTGACTATGGATGATTGTTCTTTATATAACGAAAGAAATTTAACAACTATAACGTAAATAATTCAATAAATAAAGAAACAGGAAACATATAGGTAAAAAAACAATTAGTGTTTATACCGCCAACAAGTAAAGAAGTATATTTTAGTTATCTTAATTAAATTTCTATGCTAACTTTACTAAAAAACTAATTATGGGAATTAAAAATTCTGAAAAGCGCCACCCGCAAGTTGTTGTTATTTCCGATATACATTTAGGGACCCTGGGTTGTAAGGCCGAACAATTACATGCTTACCTAAAAACTATCAGACCAAAGATTTTAATCCTAAATGGCGATATTATTGATGCGTGGCGTTTCAGCCGTAATTATTTCCCACCTTCGCATATGAAAGTAGTGCGGCAGGTAATTAAAATAATTGAAAGCGGAACAAAAGTTATTTATGTGGCTGGTAATCATGACGAAGTACTAAGGCGGTTCACTGATATAAAGTTCGACGGTTTTTCGGTGGTTAACAAAGTATTATTAACTCTTGACGATAAAAAAACATGGATTTTCCATGGTGATGTTTTTGATGTTGTTATGCAACATTCAAAATGGCTGGCTAAACTGGGGTCGTTAGGATATGGGCTACTTACCGGTATAAACAAATCGGTAAATTTTATTCTTTCGCTTTTTGGCAGAAAACGGATTTCTCTGGCAAAAAAAATTAAGGATAAGGTAAAAGGCGGAAGCAAAAAAGAGGTTACAAATTTTGAAAAAACTGTTTCAAATCTTGCAATTGACAAAGGTTATGCATACGTTATCTGCGGACATATCCACCGACCTACGCACAAAATAGTGAAATCTGAAAAAGGTACCGTTACTTATTTAAACTCGGGCGACTGGGTGGAAAGCATGAGTGCTCTGGAATATGAAAACGGTCAATGGAGCCTTAAATACTGGGACCAGGAACACGATACTGCCATTGAAGATGTTACTGTTGAAGAGATGTTCTCAAAATCATCAGGAGATATTTTCAAAAAAACTTTAAGGGAAGTGATCGGAAGTTAAAATAATAAAAAGTTTTTGTATTTTAAGGAAGTTTGATGTTTCAACCAAGTTATTTAATTAATATGGATTTAATTACTGCAGAAAAGTTAAAAGATGCCGGCCTTCCGGTTCCAAAAAACAGAATTATCAGAAGTTTGGCATTCCGGTTATTGAAAATTGAAAAAATGAACAAACTTTACCGGAACAACCTGGTAGGTTTAAAAGGTGTCGACTTTGTTGACGGATTACTAAAAGCATTAAACATTAATTATAAAATTGCAAATGAAGAATTAAAAAATATTCCGGGACCAGGACCGTTTATAGTGATATCGAACCATCCCTTCGGATTCATTGACGGGGTAATTATGCTTCAAATAATGGCCCGCAAAAATCCGGAATTTAAGGTTTTGGCAAACTACTTCCTTAAAGGGTTCCATCCGATTAAAGATTTCTTCCTTGAACTAAACCCGTTTGCATCAAAAAGCAGCTCAAATATAAAAGGTTTGCGTAAGGCATTGCATAGACTTTCGGAAGGTCACCCGCTGGGTCTTTTTCCTGCGGGTGAAGTGTCAACTGTAAAAGGCATATGGGGTAAAGTTGAAGATAAGCCCTGGGACCCAACTGTTATTAAATTTATTGTTAATGCCGGAGTTAAGGTTATCCCAATGTATTTTGGAGGCCGTAACAGTAATTCTTTTCATTTCCTCGGAAAAATTCATCCATATTTGAGAACTTTGTCCATTCCTTCCGAATTTCTCAAAAAACAAAACCAAACCTTAAGGGTACGTATTGGAAAACCTATTTTACCAGAGGATTTAAAGGCTTTCGACTCGGTTGAAAAAGCCGGAAACTACATGCGTTTCTGCGTTTATGCACTGGAAGTTGGAGGGAGTGAGCTCAGACGGTTTTTTAAATTCGGATTTAAACAGGTAAAAAAAGTTGAACCTATTATTGCTCCTGTTAAAACCGAAACTCTTGAAGAGGAATTAATGAAGCTGCAACGGGAAGGCGGCCTTCTTATGGAAAGGTCCGATTTCCAGGTTTTTATAGGATCGTATAATCAAATACCGGGAATACTTCAGGAGTTGGGACGATTGCGTGAAGTAACATTTCGCGAGGTTGGCGAAGGTACAAATCAGGCTATGGATGTTGACGGGTTTGATTTTTACTACAGGCACCTGTTTATTTGGGATAAAAAAGCACGTTGTATTGTTGGGGCTTACAGGATGGGTTGCGGTAAGGAAATAATTGAGCGGTTCGGGATGAAAGGATTTTACGTTAACAGCCTGTTTGTTTTTGACAAGGAAATGGCAGGGACGTTGGCACAAACCCTTGAATTGGGACGCTCATTTGTGGTTAAAGAGTATCAGCAAAAACCCCTTCCACTTTTTTTACTATGGCAGGGAATATTAGTTCATATTAAAAACAACAAAAGTTACCGCTACATTATGGGCCCGGTAAGTATTAGCAATGATTTTTCATCACTTTCAAAAGAAATAATAATTGCTTTTATACGAAAAAACCACTTCAACCATCAGTTGGCAGCACTGGTAACCCCTCGAAATGAATTTAAAGTAAAAACAAACCCTGTTGATATTGAAATGGTTTTGGATAAGCATAACAATGACCTGCAAAAACTTGATAAATTCATTGCAAACATTGAACCAGGCAGTATGAAAATACCAGTTCTGCTTAAACAATATATTCGTCAAAACGCCAAAATTATTTGTTTTAATGTTGACCCTCAGTTTAATAATTGCCTGGATGGTTTAATGATTTTGGATTTAAATGATTTGCCGGAGGAAACAATTAAATACTTAAAAGAACAATAATATTGCTGTAAATTAAAAATAGAATTTTTTCCCGGAAATTCAATCCTATATACCAAATGTGAGAGTAACCGAATGTGCAGATAATGCAGGTAATTTTGGTGTAATAATTGGCATGAATGTAATAACGATGGGAGACTTTTCTATTACTAATTATAATGGTAAAACAGCTGTATCGTTTAGAATCCCATCTTATAAAACCTTTGATTATGTTCAAGAACCTGATGAAATAAAAAAATCTCAATATAAGCACGTAGGGAGAACTGATTTATGTCCGTGTGGAAGTAAAATGAAGTTTAAAAATTGTCATGGTCGAAATTCCTAAAACCATTTGGTAATTCAGAAAGTTATTATTTTATAAATTTTATTCCCTCCACAAAATCTAAATTTTATTTTTGATCTTCCGGGAGCTGTAATACATCAAATCCTTCTAAATTATCTGATTTAATCTGTTAAATCCAGTTTTCCTGCATTTCAATTAAAATTTTTGTCTGTCAAAAAACTTCAAGTATCTTTCTTCAATAATTAATGTATTAAAAACTTCAATCAGATTTCTCTTTATTTATTTTTCTTTACCTTTTATATTTCACCTACTCACCCATGTTCCAAAGGAATTTATACTTAATTCAATTGCATTTGAGATTAACGGATATTTTCTAACTTTACCCGTTAAAAAAAATCAATTAACAACTTAGTTTTAGCTAATGCCAAAAGATATTTCCAAAATTATAATTGCAATTGATGGCCACTCATCATGCGGTAAAAGTACCCTTGCCAAAGACCTTAGCTATAAACTTGGATTAACATATATTGATACAGGAGCAATGTACAGGGCTGTTACACTTTTTGCCATCAGGCAAAACCTGGTTAAGGGCGAGGTTATCAGAACTAACGAACTTCAGCAACAAATTTCAAATTTGGAAATAGAATTCAGAAAAAACGATAAATCCTTAAAAAGAGAAACTTTTTTGAATGGAGAAAATGTTGAAAATGAAATAAGATCCCTTGAAATAAGCAACCATGTTAGTGCTGTAAGCGCATTGGCTTTTGTGCGTAAACGCATGGTTGAACTTCAGCAGGAAATGGGCAAAAAAGGAGGAATTGTTATGGATGGAAGGGATATTGGTACAGTTGTGTTCCCAAATGCGCATTTAAAATTATTTATGACTGCATCGCCCGAAATAAGGGCACAAAGAAGATATGACGAAATGGCCCAAAATGGTGAAAAGGTAACTTTCGAGGAAGTTCTGCTAAATGTTAAAACACGCGATTATATGGATAGCAACAGGGCACAAAGTCCGTTAAAAAAAGCTGATGACGCATTGGTGCTTGATAATTCCCACATAACACAGGAGCAACAATTAGTATGGATAACAGAACGCCTTACTGAAAATGGGTGGTTAAAAAATTAATGTTCAGCCTTAAAAAATGAGTTCAAAAAAAAAACCAGGCAACCCAATAAAAATTGAGATAGACTCTAAATCAGGGTTCTGTTTCGGGGTTGCAAGGGCTGTAATGATGGCTGAAAATGAGCTATTAAACAATGAATCGCTATATGTTTTAGGCGATATAGTCCATAATAATGAAGAGATTTTAAGACTAAAAAAAAAGGGGATAAAACTTATTTCCCATCAAAGCCTGAAATCCATTAAAAATGGTACCGTTTTATTCAGGGCACACGGAGAACCACCTTTAACCTATAAATTACTTAAGGAAAAGGGAAGCTGCATAATTGACGCCACATGCCCGGTAGTTTTAAAATTACAGGAAAGGGTTCGTAAATCGTGGCTTGAAATGAAGAAAATAAACGGCAAAATAGCAATTTATGGAAAAGAAGGGCACCCTGAGGTAACCGGTTTAACAGGCCAAACAAACCAGGAAGCCATAATAATAAACTCAATAGACGATATTAAATTGCTGGATTTTGGAAAACCTTTGGAACTATTTTCTCAAACCACAATGAGTTATAAAGGATTTGAAGAAATACGCCTGGCAATACTTGCAAAATCAGATAAAAACACACATCTGAAATTTCATAACACAATTTGTGCCCAGGTAGGGAACAGGGCCCCTCATTTAAAAAAATTTGCTGTTAAATTTGATGTAGTAATATTTGTTGGGGGCGAAAATAGTAGTAATGCAAAGGTTTTATATAATATTTGCAAAGAAAATAACCCCAACTCATATTTTGTAACATCTGAATTAACAATTGATCCTACATGGTTTAAAACTAATGTGAAATCAATAGGTATTTGCGGTGCAACATCAACACCACAATGGCTAATGGAAAAAGTAGCAAATTCGATAACAAGGATAACAATTAATAACCAATCAGAATAAATTAATTAAACCAAATTAAGCTTGACATTAATGAATACAATAAAAAAAATTGCTGTTTTAACATCAGGTGGCGATGCTCCGGGGATGAATGCCGCCATCAGGGCAGTAGTAAGAGGTGCGCTATTCAATAAAATATCGGTGGCCGGCGTAATAAGGGGTTATCAGGGGTTAATTCTCAACGATTTCATTGAAATGAACTCAAAATCGGTTAGTAACATAATCCAAAGGGGTGGTACTATACTTAAATCTGCCCGTAGTAAAGAATTTATAACCGCTGAAGGTCGCCAGAAAGCATATAACAACCTGCGCGAAAATAATATTGATGCCCTGGTGACAATTGGTGGAGACGGAACCTTTACCGGGGCCCGCATTTTTTCGGAAGAACATAATTTTCCGATAATAGGTATCCCGGGAACTATTGATAACGATATTTATGGAACTGATTACACTATTGGCTATGACACAGCGTTAAATACAGTTGTTGATGCTGTAGATAAAATAAGGGACACAGCCAGTGCCCACAGCAGGCTTTTTTTTATTGAGGTTATGGGTCGTGATGCCGGATTCCTTGCATTGCGTGGTGGTATAGCTTCAGGTGCCGAGGCTGTTTTGGTGCCTGAAATAGACACAGACTATGACAGACTGGATAACTACCTGACAAGCAGCTATAAAAAAGATAAATCATCGAGCATAGTATTGGTGGCAGAAGGAGAAAAAATGGGCGGTGCAATAAAAATTGCGGAGGAGATAAGCAAAAAACACCCCGATTATGACGTTCGTGTGTCAATTCTTGGTCATATTCAACGAGGTGGTTCACCATCAGCATTCGACAGAGTAGTGGCAAGTCGTATGGGTGTTTCGGCAATAGATGCTTTAATTAACCAAAAACATAATGTTATGGTTGGTTTGGTAAACAATGAAATTGTTTTTGTTCCTTTTACCAAGGCCCAGAAAAACAAAAAACCACTTAATCCAAACCTTTTTGAACTGGTGAATATTTTATCAATATAACAGAAATGAATATCCGAATTTCTCATATAAAATACTATTTATTATATGGTTTCTGCTCCAAAATTAATATCAACGGGTTATTCGGATATCCAAAAATAATTTAAGCCCCAATCTTCACAACACTTTTATAGTTTGCTTACAACAAATTAATTGGATTACATTAAAATAACAAGGCCATCAATTACTAAATTGTTGTTTATAAAATATGAACTGCTTGCGTATTAGAATACCACTTATTATTACAATCAGAGTAAATAAATTTTACAAAATATACATTCCATAGTAAACCCTTTCGGCCACCCCAAATATTTATAGTTACATCATAATCTAAAGTAAATGTGCCTGATGTATAAATAATCCTACCCTTCCGGTCAAAAACCTAAATGCTCCGAGTACCTGCAAATGATTGTGAAACTACTCAGAAACCATTAATACCATCATATTTTGGTGTAAAAACATTCCCCATTGCAACCCAAGGGGTATGACAACCTCTTATTGAATTAAACAAGTTAATGAAGAATTAACAACAAAATATAATTCCGGTCCTTTTTGATCCAACTCATTTCAATTTGGTTCCACCTCCTGATTGAATTGATTTATATCCGGTCTTTATTACATTTAATTCAGGTGCTTCAATTTTAGATTGGAATTTTGCCACCATTTCATTACGGCAAAAAATTCCTTTGCCTTTACTCCATTAATGTTATTTGAAATCCCCTAAGAAAAGCACTCGCCACCCCAATCTGCCACAGTTTCAGATACATCTTTTAAATAATTACTGCAATTAGCAGAAAAATAGGTTATAAGATCAGGGGAATTCGTATTTAATGCCATCCACATATAACTATTCTCAATTTAAGAACTAACGTTATTGTATATTGTTTCAAAACAAAGGCAGGTGCTCTTTGAATTGCCACAAGAAGCCAAAACGTTGCGGTCTTGAAAATTACAATACCGGTAACATATTTCCAGCCCGTTCCATTAATTGGCGCTTAATAATAAGCAGTTTTAATTTTGCCCGAATTGTTCAGAGATATGTATTTCTAAGTTAAGCAAACAGGAATTTCATCACCATTCAGGTTTAAAAAAAAACATGCTCGTTGGTTTCATAAAACTCATTATATCAAGTGTTTTACTTATGGTTTTAATATTCATTTTCACTACTGTCCGATAAATTTTTCGATAAGATGCTATAATACCAACTAATTGGGGTGTCCCTACAGGACACTGAAAATTGGGGTCGATTCATCTTTACCGATATTCTGTACCTGACGGCACAGTACCGTTAGGGACTAAACATCGGTAAAACACTTAATTGAGAATTGAACTTTTGTCCCGTTAGGGACAAAACAACTTTTTATCGGATTGTAGTGATTCATTTTATAACGTGCTTCAGAAGACTGAACCACAGATTTCACGCCAATATCATTGTATTGATAAGCCTATTTACTATTAAAAACTACTTTATTTGAACTACTCCCGATTCTTGGACCTGAATGGCTGAAATCCATTTTTAAAAAACTGCTTTCCCATGCACCCTTCTGAAAAGGAAATCGATAAAATATATACAATTTGATTTTGCAACAGCTCAGAACAGGTTTCAATGGAGACATTTCCATTAGTGAAAAGTTTTAACGGGGCTTTGATAAATAAAGTACTCCACCCCAATTAACATAATAATTGAAAATAATATAATTGTATAATTTTAAATAATGTATAAGTGTTAAGGTAAATAAATTTTAAAATAAGATTTTTTTATAATCCCTGTTTCAATTTTTAAAACTAAAAAAGATAAAAACATCTCTCCCGTGTACGAAAACGGTTCAACTCTAAAAACGTATAATCCAACATATCTGCAACTTAACAAACAGCAGATTGTTAATTAAACTTAAACATAAGGCTTTGATCTCCAAATTAACAACCCGATTGTGATTCCCTTCGTATATTTGCAGTGAAACTATTACCATTAACCTGTTTATAAAACCCTGTTTTTATAATATATAACCATTGTCTGAAAATAGAATCAAAAATTAATCTATTTATAGTGAATTGAATAAATAAAAAATTCGTTAGCGATAACGGTGTCAGGTTTACTTCAGGTAATAAGTGTGACACATAGATTTACTTCAAGAAAAAAAAAATAACTACCAAAAAATAGGACAATATGCAACTAAATCGCCAAACTGCTATTGCAGCAAAGAGTTACCCAACAAGGATGATACAATTTGGAGAAGGTAATTTTTTAAGGGCATTTTCGAACTGGATTGTTGATAAAATGAATAAAACCATTGATTTTAACTGCGGAATTGATGTTGTTCAGCCGTTGCCCAATGGTATGATAAAAATGCTTAACGGTCAGGATGGCCTTTACCACGTTTATTTAAAAGGTATAAAAGATGGTAACCCTGTACAGGAATACAGTTTAATTGACTGCATTAATACAGGTATAAACCCATATACTGAATACGAAAAATACCAACAATCCATACTTAACCCTGAATTAAGGCTTGTTGTATCAAACACTACTGAGGCGGGTATTTCATGGGACCCTGCAGACAAGCCAGATATGATGCCCCAAAATTCCTTTCCGGCCAAAATCACTGCCATATTATACAAAAGGTACAAAACCTTTAATGGCGACACATCAAAAGGTCTCATATTTTTACCTTGCGAACTAATTGACCGGAACGGGGATATTCTAAAAAAATTCGTTCTTCAGCATGCCGAAAACTGGGAGCTTGGTGATGATTTCATTAATTGGGTGAATAATGCAAACTGCTTTTGCAATACACTTGTTGACCGCATAGTTCCTGGTTTTCCAAAAGATGAAATTAAACAAATACATGAAGAAATAGGTTTTGAAGATAACCTGGTTGTTGTTGGTGAATACTTCCATTTTTGGGTAATTGAAGCGCCAGAGTGGGTAAAAAATGAGTTTCCTGCCGATAAGGCCGGGCTGGACGTGAAGTTTGTGAAAGACATGACCAAATACCGTGAGCAAAAAGTTCAGGTTTTAAACGGTTGTCATACCGGAAGCTATGCTGTTTCATTCTTAAGTGGAATTGAAACTGTGCGTGAAGCTTACGAAAACCTCGAAACAGGTGAATTTATGCGTAACCTTGTTTACGATGAAGTATTACCCGTTCTTGATGGTTCAGAAACTGAATTAAAATCCTTTGCTAAAAAAATACTTGAACGCTTCAAAAACCCGTATATTCGCCATCAATGGCAAAGTATTGCTTTAAACGCCATGTCAAAATGGGAAACAAGGAACCTGCCTACATTGTTAAATTATTATAACAATAATGGTATGTTGCCACAAAAACTGGTTTTCTCACTGGCTGCCATGATCGCATATTTTAAGGGTGAAACCGAGGGCAAAACCTACAAAATACAGGACGATCAATGGATCCTTGACTTTTACAGGGAATCATGGGATAAATGTGATGGCAGGCCCATCTCAATATATCAGTTAACCGAAAAAGTTTTAAACCTGGATAAAGTTTGGAAACGAAACCTTAATGAGGTGCCAAACCTTACAATATCAGTAAGTCACTACCTGTTTTTAATACAGCAGGTGGGTATGAAAAAGGCAGTAAAGGCTGTGCTTGATAAAAATAACCCGTTAATGAAAATGTCTTAGATAAAATTACCAGATTTAATTTGTAAGATCGACGGACAAAAAATAAGTCCATCTTAAAATCAATCTGACAATTGTTTTATCAAAACATCTTTAAAAAAATATTAATATGGCTAAAACTCTGTTGATTAACCCCATTGATAATGTTGCCGTTTGCATTGAGCCGCTAAATGAGGGTGACACAATACAGGTTGGTAACTATAGCTTTAAATCAGTGAATTCAATTCCTGTGGGACATAAAATTGCCCTAAGGGATATAGCCCCCAATGAGGATGTTATAAAATACGGGGCCCCGATTGGTCATGCCATTAATAAAATAACCACAGGTGAGCATGTACATACTCATAACCTTAAAACCAACCTTTCGGGAAACCTGGTTTATTCATTCAATCAAAAACTTAACAAACTCAGATACGAAAAACGTGACCTTACATTTAACGGGTTTAAACGCTCAAACGGTAAAGTTGGGATTCGTAACGAACTTTGGATTGTGCCTACTGTGGGATGCGTTAATGGACAAGCCCAGCAAATAATTGACAGGTTTAAAAAGGAAGTTAACCCATCAGATATTGACGCAATAGAAGTTTTTAAACATAACTACGGATGCTCACAGTTGGGCGATGACCATGTTAATACCCAAAAGGCATTGGCCAGCATAATAAACCACCCAAATGCAGGAGGAGTTATTGTAATTGGATTAGGTTGTGAAAATAACCAGGTAAAATATCTGAAGGATTTTATTGGTGATTACAATCCGTTACGAACTAAATTCCTTATTTCACAGGATGTAGATGACGAAATTGAAGAGGGCCTTAAACTGCTTAAAGAAGTATATACGGTTATGCGAAATGACCAAAGAGAGCCTGTTTCTATATCGGAATTGAAAATAGGGTTAAAATGTGGTGGCAGCGATGGATTTTCGGGCATTACGGCAAATCCTCTGGTAGGAGCATTCTCCGATTTCCTTGTTGCACAAAATGGAACTACAATACTTACTGAAGTTCCGGAAATGTTCGGGGCTGAAACAATATTAATGGAGCGTGCTTTAAACAAGGATGTTTTTGAGAAAACGGTTAGCCTCATAAATGGTTTTAAAGATTACTATCAAAAACACAACCTGCCGGTTTACGAAAACCCTTCGCCCGGTAATAAAGACGGTGGAATTTCAACCCTCGAAGACAAATCGCTAGGATGCACCCAAAAGGGGGGAAATGCTACTGTTGTTGATGTTCTGGGTTATGCTGAACCTTTGCAAAAAAATGGATTAAACCTGCTTTCAGCACCGGGCAACGATCTTATAGCAGCCTCGGCCCTTGGATTCAGTGGCTGCCAGATGGTACTTTTTACAACAGGTAGGGGAACTCCATTCGGAAGTTTCATTCCCACAATGAAGATTTCAACAAACTCAAACCTCTACAATAAAAAAAGGAACTGGATAGATTTTAATGCCGGTCAGCTTTTGGAAGGAAAATCAATGGACCAGGTTCTGGAAGATTTTATTTCCTACGTTCTTGAAGTTGCCAATGGTTCAAAACTCAACCATGAGGAGAGCGGATTTAAAGAAATTGCAATTTTTAAAACAGGGGTTACATTATAAAAGCATAAAAAACAGCATACAGTCAATAAAACGAATGGCTGTATGCCGTTTAAAACCAACCAGTTTTCTGGTTAAAAGCTCGTTAAATAAATAGTTACTTCTCTTTAATAAATCTATCCAAAATAGAGTTTAAATCCGGAAAACCAATTTCCTGCAAATCATAATGAACCCTTGTTGTTGGCTTATTGATTTTTACAATACGGTTTAAATCAATTGGCGTTCCAATAATAACCGCATCACAAGGAGTTGCATCAATAGTTTTTTCAAGATCGCGAATCTGTTCTTTTCCATATCCCATTGCCGGTAACAACACTCCTATTTCGGGGTAAAGTTTAAATGTTTCGGCGAGTTTGCCCACGGCATACGGACGTGGATCAACAATTTCAGATGCCCCAAATTTACCGGCTGCCACCATACCCGCACCAATTTTCATTTCGCCATGAGTAAGCGTTGGGCCATCTTCAATTACCAATACTTTTTTACCTGCTATAAGTTCAGGGTTGTCAATACTAATGGGCGAAGCACCGTCAACAACAATGGCTTTTGGATTGGCTGCCCTTATATTATTACGTACTTTGTCGATATCGGCACCGTTGGCGCTATCAATTTTATTAATAATAATAACATCGGCCATTCTGAAGTTAACCTCTCCGGGATAATAGTTCATTTCATGTCCAGCCCTGTGCGGGTCAGCAACTGTAACCATTAAACCTGGTTTATAAAACGGAAAATCATTGTTACCCCCATCCCATAAAATAACATCACATCCATCGGGATCTTTCTCTGCCTGGCGTAAAATAGCTTCATAATCAACCCCTGCATAAATAACATTCCCACGTACAACGTGCGGTTCGTACTCTTCCATCTCCTCAATGGTACAATGGTGTTTTTCCAAATCGTCAAGGGTGGCAAAACGCTGAACTTTTTGCTTTGCCAAATCACCGTAGGGCATTGGGTGCCGCACTGCAACAACTTTTAGTCCCTTTTCCATTAAAAGCTCAATTATACGCCGCGAAGTCTGGCTTTTGCCACAGCCGGTACGTGTTGCACAAACGGCTATTACAGGTTTTGTACTTTGAATCATAGTTTCGTTAGGGCCCAGCAACATAAAGCTTGCACCTGCAGCATTAACAACAGCTGAAACGGCCATAACACGCGAGTAAGGAACATCACTGTATGAAAACACGCACACATGTACCGATTTTTCTTTTATAAGGCGTGGTAATTCATTTTCAGTGTAAATTGGAATCCCCTCAGGGTATAGTTCCCCGGAAAGTTCGGCCGGATAACGCCTTCCATCAATGTCGGGTATTTGTGCGGCTGTAAAGGCCACAACATTGTAATCTTTGTTGCCACGGAAAAAAGTATTAAAATTATGAAAATCTCTCCCGGCAGCCCCAATAATTATAGCATTCTTCATTCGAAAAAAAATTAAATTTTTGGCCGGATAAATTCGCATGATGAATTTTTACCCGGATTTATGTTTAGCGAATCATGCCCGCTGCATTATGAAATATTTCATTAACTGAAATATACAACAATTGATCGTTAAACTTTTAGAATATTAGTTATTAGATGATAGCAAGTTATTGATATTAAACACATTGCACGATTAATGAGATTGTTTATAAACATCAATAAATCAAGCAAATAAAAAAGTTTAACGAACTATTATAATGATCTAATAATCTTATGGCTGCTATACTAAATTTTTTACAAGCACAAGCCAAAACTATAACTTGCTTCAATTTTGAACATTACCCAACAATTTGTGTTTAAATAATTTTTTGTGTAAAGCCAATTTCCTGATTTACTATTTACTTCTGATAACCTTTATTATTTTTAATTTAATTGCTTTAGTAAATTTATAAATAAGCCATTTTGAAAAACCTTTTTTTTATCATAAATAAATATGTTAAGAAACAGGTTTTATAACTCTTTTACATTGTAACCATTACATTATCTTTGATTTTCGGCTTTTGGTTTCAAAACCGGTTTCACATTTTTTACTACAACCTCTCAAACATTTATCATAAGGTTGCAATTTCATTTTTTAAAATACATCTGTTTATGAACTACCTTGCCCACCTTTATCTTTCAGGTCCAGAACCGGGTACCAGGGTGGGAAATTTTATAGGTGATTATGTTAAAGGGAATGACTTTTTACGTTATTCTCCATTAATCAGGAAAGGAATACTGCTTCACCGAAAAATTGACTCTTTTACTGATAAACATGAAACATTCAGGGAGAGTTCAAAACGTTTCAGTCCCCATTACAAAAGGTATGCAGGTGTGGTTACCGATATAGTTTACGACCATTTTTTAGCAGCAAACTGGAACGATTTTTCAACCCAATCGTTAAAAAGCTATGTTAGTGAATCGCACAAGGTTTTAATGATGCATTATTTTTCACTTCCTGGAACTGTTAAGCAGTTCCTGCCCTTTTTAATTAAAAGCCGCCGAATGGAGTATTACAAAAACACTGATGGAGTTGAAAAGACTTTGCGTATGATGGCCAATTACTCATCGTTACCGAATTATTCAAAATGGGCAATAGAGCAATTAAATGAAAATTATAACGACCTTAGGAGTGAATTTTTATTTTTCTTTAAAGAAATTGAAGCAATGTGTATTGATTACCTAAATACTTACATATTAAGCTAATAAGTAGGCCAAACAGCCTTTACCATTCTATCGTGCCCTGAAATATCCTTTCTCAAAGAAACATCAATAAAACCTTTACTTTTAAGAAGTGTAGCAACTTCATTACCGTATGAGCGGTTTATTTCAAAAAAGAGCTTACCTCCCGGATTTAACAATTTTGTTGAAAGCGTGGCTATTCTGTCGTAAAAAACCAAAGGATTATTATTTGGTACAAAAAGGGCCAAATGGGGCTCATAATCCAGAACATTTGGTGCCATTCCCGGCTTCTCCGTTTCGGTAACATAAGGCGGATTGCTCACCACAATATCAAAACAGGGACCATTTTTTACTTCATAATTTAAAACATCCACCTGCTTAAAACTCACTTCGGCATTGTTTAACTTTGCATTTTCGCAGGCCAGGTTAATCGATTCTTCCGAAATTTCCCATGCATAAATTGTTGCACCTGTTATGTTTTTTTTTAATGAAACCGGTATACAACCACTTCCGGTCCCGATATCAAGAATCACAGGATTATTCGCGGTATTATCTGAAATAATCCATTCCACAAGTTCCTCGGTTTCGGGACGTGGTATTAACACCCTGCTATCAACTTTAATTTTCAATCCCAAAAATTCGGTAATACCTAGCACATATTGAAGGGGCTCACCTGTTTTTAACCGGGCCACACAATCGTTTACAAATCGAGCCTCAAAGTATGAAAGCGGCTCCTGCTCTTTTAAAAGAATATCGGTACGGGAATAGCCCCGTAAATAATCAAAAATTAACCATGCAAAATGCCCTGCCTCACTTTTACCTACTAGTGGAATAAGTTCGTTTTTTATAAGTGCTATAGATTCTTTAATTGTTGGCATTTACTTTCTTGGTAATAGTAACAATACCGAAACAAAATGCAAATTAAAAATTATCAAATTTTATAATTATGCACCTGATTGTTAATTTCAAAAATCAAAGATAAAGATAACCAGTGATGTGATAAACCCAAATGCGGTAAAAATACAAACACGATTAAGAATGTTATAATTAGAAACAGTTTAAATCAAAATGGCCATAAATACCAGTTTTGCAAATAATTATTTCCTTTTCAAAATTGCTTTAGTATAAACATCAAATTCCTTATTTGGGCCTACTAATTCAAATATTTCAATAAACTCAATGCTGTTGGTTAATTTATAAGTTTCTTTTGCCCTCCACCTGACCGGAATATTTTAAATATTTTTGGAAATAAAAACAATAGTTTTCCTGTCGGGGGAAATACTGTCTAACCGGTATTGATTAACAAAACCTTCTGTATGAAATTGCCTTAAAACAAATGTTTTCCTGAGTTTATCATAACTTATATAGCCATAATCTTCGTGAATCTGGCTTTTTTCGTTCCCCTTTTTTGGCAGCCAGATTGTTTTATTTTTTATCACAACTGTCCGATAAATTTTTCGATAAGATGCTATAATGCCGACTTATTGAGGTGTCCCTACAGGACAATACTGAAAATCGGGGTCGATTCATCTTTACCGATAATCTGTACCTGACGGCACAGTACCGTTAGGGACTAAAGATCGGTAAAACACTTAATTGAGAATTGAACTTTTGTAACGTTAGGGACAAAACAACTTTTTATCGGATAGTAGTGAAAATAAATTTCCATCAAATTTGCACTGTCCTGTCATAAAGCTAAATCCTTTCCTTCGTTATTATTTGTTACTATCGTATCAGTCTGCTCGTTTGTCTTTTTACATTTGTTGCCTAAAAGTAAATATAATCAATAACTCACTAATTTAAATAATTTTAAGTCGCAGCATTTACATAAATAGCTACAATAATAAATGCCATTTTTTAAACCCGGATTAGTCATTAGAAAGGCAATGAACTAATGACTTAGCCGGGATTAACCCTACCGAATAGTCGGTACAGGCTGCTTTAGAAAAACTTAATTTGTAAGCATTTCTGATTACAAATTTTTAGTTTTTCTTTAGCGATTTGTCAAAATAGAAGGCATGTAATCAATAACTTAATACTATTAATTCCTAATGCCGGTCATTAGAAAAAATGGCTAAAGACAAATTTGGGTT
>JBBIVA010000029.1:0-31192 GCA_037439945.1 Marinilabiliaceae bacterium | reverse complement strand
TAATCCCGGCTAAGTAATTAGTTCATTGCCTTTCTAATGACTAATACGGGTTAAATAATCAAATATAAATTAGATTACCGGTTCTAAACCAGTTTGAGATGCCTTGATTATTACCTTTCCATCAACAACATTTTTTGATTTTGCCGTTAATAAAATTTCTCCACTACCGCCTGTTGACTGAATAATAACCTGGGCAAGGCCATTAAATGTTTTTCTCATCCATTTTGATGCCGGTATTACTACTTGAATTGACCCTGGCTTTGTATTAAGTTCGTCCCAGGGATTTGCTTTTACAAAAGGATTTGCGATAACTGTTACACTATTTTCCCCCGGTTTTAAAACCTGTTTATTTAACGAAAAAACAAAATCGCGTTGGTTATCATCTAAATTTTCCATTATAAGATGCCCATTTATATAAACAGATTGATTTGTGCCAATACTCCTATACATCCATTTTAAACCACCGGTAAGATCTTCATTTGCTAAAATAAATGAACTTTTATAAACTGTTGGCAGGGACACCGTGCCCGGTGGTAAACCGTTGTATTTAAATGCAAAATCCCAATCTGAAAAATTATATTCAGGAGTTATTGCTTTATTAATGTTTACATTTGAAGTTAGTGACTCCTTCCATCGGGAAAAATTAATAGTTTTAACATTATCAATAAATTGATCGGGTTCATGGGATGTGGGATCTCCATTCCCAACCCCGATTATCTTCGCGGGCCCGGTAATATCGAATTCAACATCAATGTTTGCATCAGGTACAAAAAGTCCGTTTTTATCAATAACCTGAACTGTAACTACCGAAATATCATTGTAGTTACCTTTTATAATATTTTTATGGGGCAAAAGTTTAATTGCCCCGGGGCTTTGAGTTGTTTTAACCACTTTTGATTCAACCTTTTTCCCTTTTTTATACCCAACAGCCATAAGGGTACCCGGTTTATATTTTACTTTCCATGCAAGATGACTGTTTTGCTTCATTACCTGCTTTCCAAAACTTTTATTGTTCAGGAACAGTTCAACCTCATCATAATTACTATAAACCCAAACATCTATTTCCTCCCCTTCCCTGCTTTTCCAATTCCAATGTGGTAAAATGTGCAAAACGGGCTCTGTGCCCCACCACGATTTTAAATAATAAAAATTATCTTTTGGTAACCCACATAAATCAAAAATACCAAAATAAGATGTTACTGATGGCCATGTAAATGGTGTTGACTCTCCCCTGTAATCAAAACCTGTCCAAAAAAATACACCTGCAAGATAATCACGTTCGGCATAATGTTTCCATCCGTTTTGGATGCTCATAAAACCAGATGGGGTGGGCCGGTCGTAAGCCGCAAGATATTGCTTTTGGTGGTCATCAAAATAAATGCCCCTTGTGGTATTAGTTGATCCTTCTTCCGTTCCAACCGATGGTTGATCAGGAAAGCGTTTATGATGCCGGTCGGTATCACCATGTCGCAGGTAATTGAACCCCATCACTTCAATTACATTAGAAATTCCATTAGTCCAGTTTCCACTCATAGCTGCATTTACGGGGCGTGTTGTATCAAATATTTTGGCATATGCCTGCATTATTTGGGCAATTCGCGCACCTTTTTCATTTCCTTCAATGGCCCATTCTTCATTTCCTATTGACCAGAGGATAACGCTCGGATGATTACGGTCCCTGATAATTAACCGTTTAAGGTATGACAGGGTTTCATCGGTAACACCCATTAACCGGTTTTCATTAATAACAAGCATGCCCAATCTGTCACAAGCGTCAAGCAATGCAGGAGACGGCGGATAATGGGCCATTCTATAGGCATTGTTGCCCATAGCCTTTAATTGTTTCAGCCTCCACTCGTGTAAACCATCGGGTATGGCGGTACCAACACCTGCATGGTTCTGATGATTATTGGTACCTTTTAGTTTTACCTGCCGGCCATTAAGCAGAAAGCCTTTATTGGCACTCCATTCAATGGTCCTTATTCCGAAAGTTGTTTTGTATATATCTACAATTTCATCATCAATAATTATATAAGTATTAAGTTCATAAAGATGGGGGGTTTCCAAATCCCATAAGTTTGGGTTTGAAATAGAAAATTGTGATTCATATTCTCCCTGGCACATTGAAGAGATGCTATGTTGTATTGCATCAGAAATTGCAACTACTTTCCCATAAGGATCAATTACTTTGTTTTCAATTTTAAATCCGGTTGATTTCAACCCCTTATTTTTGATTTGGATTTTTGCATTAATTTCAGCGATGTTGCCTTTAACATTGCTTGTTACAAAAGTGCCGAATTGTGGTACGTGCAATGGGGATGTTTTTGTTAACCAAACATGCCTGTATATTCCGGCCCCTTCATAAAACCAACCTTCTTCAATTGTTACATCGGCCCTTACAGATATTACATTATCAGATCCGAAATTAATATATTCGGTTACATCAAAAGAAAAGCCCATATACCCACTAGGTTCATGGCCACAATAAAAGCCATTGACCCAAACATGGGCATCGCGCATAACCCCATCAAATTCAATAAAAATCCTTTTGCCGTTATCATTGGTTGGAATAAAAAAACTTTTGCGGTACCATCCAATACTTGAACCGGGAAACCCGGGGCCAACAGCTTTATAACCATGGCTATGACTTCCTCTACTGCTGAATTCAGCTTCTACTGCCCAATCGTGGGGCAAATTAATATTTCTCCATGTACGATCGTCAAAATCGGGATGGGCAGCCCCGTCGCCATAACCGGCTTTGGCCAGGTAAGTAAAATAAGAATTACCAACGTCATACGGTTTACCAAAAGCAAACTTCCAGTTGTAGTTCATCAACAACCGTTCACGGGGCGAACCTTGAATTGAAATAAGCATAAATAAAAACAGTGGCAGTAAAATAATTTTCGTCATAGGTAAATATTTTTTAAAAAATTATGTGTTAACAAACATGGTGTAAAACCTGGTAAATGTAATATTGCCTAAAACTTAATATTAATTTTAATTGGTTGGTCAGGTTTGAGATTTACCAATAACGATGTTGGTTTGTTTTTATCAATTTTAAACCTTTTACTTATTGAAGCATCTATATGCCTGGCTTGATTTGGTAATCCAATTTCAACTTTTTGGTTTGTTCTTGAGGTTAAGGTAACTTCAAGGTGGTTTTCGCCCCAACTTAATTTATTAATTACAATTTGACCACGGAGCGCCATTCCTTCAACACTACCTTTATTCCATGATAAAGGCAGGGCAGGTAGAAGATTTATGTACCCGGGTTCAGAATATGCAAGGGACCTTAATATAACTGCCGGAAAACCACCACTAACATCCATATTAAAAAGATTTCCTGAATTGTGAAATGTAGCCAGAGATGCCGACCAGTAATATTTTGATATCCAATTAATTATTTCTTCAGTTTTAACCCTGTCGCTTATATTTGCTGTTACCATGCCCATTTGCGCCAGACCAAAAACCATTTCACCCCCATTTTCGAGCCGGCGGTGAACCATTCTTTTTTCAACGGCTTGGGCAGCTGCTTTAAAAAGTTCGGCATTATTCTTAAACTCGGGGCTAATTCGTTCAAACAAACTATAAAGGTGTGAAACATGCCTGTGCCCATAATTATCATCCATACCGGGTAGCAACCATTCAGCAAGTGCCCCGTCGTTATTAATCCTGTATGATGGCATTTTAGACAGCATTTTGCCCCATAATTGTATTTTATTATTATCTTCTCCAAGTATTTTGGCTGCTTCAATACAATTTTGTAAAAGCTCACGGGCAACCATAACATCCATTGTGGCATTTATACAAGCCTGGGAACTGCCATTTGAAGGGTTATTTTCAGGTGAATAAGATGGTGAGAATATATATTTCCCATCATCTCCTGTTATTAAAAAATCTTCATAAAACAAAGCTGTTTCACGCATGAAAGGATAAATCATTTTACGCAGGTATTCTTTATCACCGGTATAAAGGAAATAATCGTACATTATGCCTGCAGTCCATCCGGCGCCCGCAGTCCAAAAAGAAAGGCACCATGTTTCATTAAAATGAATGGTTAATCCATGAGTGCTTGAGTGAGCCGGAATTACAATGCCACCCGTACCAAAAAGCATCTTTGCATTTTTGCGGTAATGTGGCATCATACGGTTATGAAATTCAATATAAACCTTCATGAGTTCAGGTGTGTTGCCGACTAAAAGGGATGAAACAGCCACTTCAACGTTTCCATCGTGGGTAAAACCGGATGACCAGGGCGGAGTCCAGGTTCCGCTCCAAATTCCCTGAAGATTAGGAGGGTTAGTTCCAACTGATGATATTATATTATACCTTGCGGCATTAAATTGCGTCTCAATTATGGCAGGTGAAACTTCCCTGCGTGCCTTTAAAACCATTGCCTCCGCCTGGAGGCCATTATCTGCCCCCCCACCCAGGTCAAGATTAACCCGTCCGAATAAACCGCCATGAATTTTAACGCGATGCCAGTAAATCATCATAACCGGGATTTAACCCTTTCAACTTATTCTTAATTGTGGTTACCAGAGAATTACTAAAATTGTAATTTGGTTCGATGGTCATTAAAAACAAAACTTCATCTGCATTATTAATTAAAACTTCTGCCCCTTGCGTTTTAATTTGTCCCCCCCTGTTAATAATTTCCCCCACCCCTTCAAAACCCTTAACACTTCCTTCCCACTGGTTAACAAATTCGGTTTGGTACAATACATATTGTCCATCAGCTGATGATACCATTTTTTTTATGTTGCTTTTGACGTAACTCCACTGGTCCCAGGCAACCGGATGATTGGTCACCGAAATTGCACAATTAATTTTACCGGTACTTTGAATTCTCATAACCACAACATTATCCTTTCGTGAAACAAACAGAACCCGTTGAAAAAGATGGCCATCCTGGGCCCATTCAACTTTTGCTTCACCTGTTTCAAAATCAACTATTCTTTTATAGTTGCTAATGTTCCCGGGCTGCATTGATACTTTTAAATTAGCAAAAGGAACAAATGGGTCAATCCAAAGCATTTCATTTATACCTTCTTTATTACTTTGATTTACCGGGATTTTTGAAGCTTCAACAAATTTTCCTCCCGACAATAAAGCCCTTATTTCAGTTAACCGGGAAGCCTGGTTGATTGGTTGTGGCGGTGTCCGCATTGGCAGGTAACATAGTGCATGGTTAAGAATTATTGTCTCGTCGTGCGGGTTACCGAAAACCATAGCCCCTATAGTGCCATTTCCGCTTAGCATGGCATCTTCCCAGGCAGGGGCAGGTTTCCAACTTACAAACCCTTTTTCAGGATTATTAAATGCTACCGGCTGGCAAAACACCATTAAAGGATAAAACACTAAAATTAAAAGGGTTAAAATCGATTTCATTCCTGAAATTATTAATTTTTAATAAATTGATTTAAGGGAAGTTGGTCTGGAGGGATATAGTTTGTATTGTTACTTTCATCATAATAAAATTAATTTTTGAAGGTATGATGGCTTGTCCTGCAATTGTGGAAAAACTCCCATGTTGCTGATTTTGTTATTATTGTGTTTCCCGAAAAGTAGGAACAAGTTGTGTTTGCAAAAACATTGTTGTTTCATCGTAAAACAATTTTTTTTAAAAAACGTAAGCTTGTAACTTCATTTGGAAACAGGCTGTAATTAACTAATCATGTTCGTTTTAAATAACTTTTAAGGTGACAATTTCGTGCTTTAAATTTTCAGATGATAACGATATTTCAACCTTACCTGGATTGTTCCCTGACCGAATAATAACAAGGCATTTCCCATTAAAAGCCCTTATTTTATTATCGTTAAAAGCATCATGGTTAGTTTGGCAGCCATTATCAACCCCTGCAATTTCGGCATTACCAATAATATTTATTGACACTAAATTATTGGCATCAGGGACCAAATTACCACTACTGTCAACAATATCGACCGTTATGAAAGATAAATCATCACCTCCGGCACTTATTTCGGCCCTGTCGGCTTTTGCTTTAATTGTTGATGCTTTGCCTGCAGTGTGGATCTCCTTCACCACTATTTCAACATTATTTTTTCGTGAAATAGCCTTAATTGTGCCTTTTTCAAATGGAACTCTCCAATAAACATGCAAATCATCGGCCGATTTACTTCTTTTGCCCAGCGATTTGTTATTAAGAAATAGCTCTACCTCATCGGCATTATTATAATAAGCCCATACATCCACAATTTCTCCGGGTTCCCAATTCCAATGAGGAAATATGTGCAAAACGGTTTTATTTGTCCATTCACTTTGATACATATAATAAATATCCTTTGGAAATCCGGCCAAATCAACGATACCGAAATATGAACTTCGTGATGGCCATATATACGGCGTAGGCTCACCTAAATAATCAAAACCAGTCCATATAAACATGCCTGATAAAAAATTGTGTTTTTTTATAAGTTTCCATGTCTTTTCATGAGTTGAGCCCCACGGGGCATGACAATTATCGTAGGCTGAGCAACTATTGTCGGCATTACCATCAAGGAGCAATAAATCCCAACGTTCGGGCCATTTACGGATACTGTCTGATGGCATATCGTAACTTCCACGGGTAGCCAGTGCCGATGTAGTTTCTGTTGCTATAAAAACTTTATTGGGATACCAATTATGAAAATTTTCAAAATCGTCATGAGCATAATTAAACCCTATAATATCGAGGGCACCCGAACTTATTATTTTATTTCCCGGTGCCGGGTGGTTATTTCCGGCCGTAATTGGCCTGGTAGGGTCTAAATCTTTAATTATCCCTGATAGTTCCAGGGCTATTTCCCCACCTTCCCCGCTCCACTGTTCAGGTATCTCGTTACCTATACTCCACATTATTACACTCGGATGGTTCCGGTCCCTGACAATATGATCATGCAAATCCTGCTTATGCCATTTATCCCAATATATGGAATAATCTTTTTCAGTTTTTTTTCTTTTCCACATATCAAAGGTTTCATTCATTACCAGAAACCCCATTTTATCGCATAATTGCAATAATTCGGGAGCCGGCGGGTTATGGGCAGTCCGAATTGCATTACATCCCATTTCCTTTAAAATTTGAAGTTGCCGTTCAATGGCCCTTATGTTAATTGCTGCGCCAAGTGCGCCAAGATCATGGTGCATGCAAACACCCTTAATTTTTAGAAATTTGTTATTTAAGAAAAACCCATTATTCGCATCAAATTTAAAATACCTAAACCCTGTTTCAATTCTATAATCATCGAGAATATTTTCATTTTCTTTTAAAGTTTGCTTTACTATATATAGCGCAGGATTTTCAACTGACCAAAGGGATGGATTATCAATTAAAACTTCCTGTATTACACTTAAATCTGAATTACCATTAACAGTAACCTGTGAAATAGATTCTCCAATTTTTTTGCCCGATGTTTCAAATATTTCGGATAATACTTTTATTACCTTAAGTGAGTTATGGGTATTACGTATTATTGATGAAATTTTAATTTGAGCAACCTTCTCCGAAAGATTTGGTGTAGTGACAAAAAACCCCCGGTCATCGATATAGGTTTTATTTGTTTTAGTTATCCAAACATTACGGTAAATACCGGACCCTGTATACCATCTGGAATTTGGTTGTTCAGAATTATCAACCTTAACCGAAAGAATATTTTCTTTACCGAAAACCAGGTACGGGGTAATATTATATTTAAATGAGATGTAACCCATTGGCCGGTTACCTAGTAAATGCCCGTTTATCCAAACCGTGCTATTCTGATAAACCCCATCAAAAGTTATTTCAAAACGTTTTTCCTTATCCTTTTCAGGTATGAAAAAATATTTTCTGTACCATCCAACACCCCCTATCATGAATTTGGTTCCATGACCACCGGGATTATCGATATTATAAGTCTCATTAATACTCCAATCATGTGGCAAATTAATACTCTGCCATGACGAATCATTTAACTCCTTTATATAGGCACTATCCAAATCACCGAGGTGAAATTTCCATTGACCGGTAAATTTTTCAGTTATACGGCTTTGCAAATCACTGTTTGACCTGTGCCCACATGAAGAAAGAATCAGGCTAAACATTATTAAAAGGGCTACAGTGTTTTTTCTCATTTTTAATTTATATTTTACTGCTGAACAGGAATTTATAGTCATACCTCCGGATATTGTAAATAAGAGATTATTACAAAACCAATAAAATTTACCAATTTCAGCCAAAACAAAAAACTTTATTACAGATAATCTTTTGTTTATAAAATAACAAATGACCCTCACCGGTAAAACACCGGTGAGTATCATTCCCTTACCAAAACAAAATTTATCGTTCTATAACAAGTTCATCTCCTGTATATTCATAAACTCTACCTTCATTAAGGCCATTAAATGAAAAAATAAAGGGCTGCTCTTTACTTACCCAAATAACCCTGAACCTGATTTTTTCATCTAAACCTTCAAAACTGCCATTCCGTTTGCCCAAAACAAGACTTTGGTTTTCTTCTGAATAATTAATTTTTATGGTTGCAAAATGACCCTTTTCATAGTTGTAGTTAACACCTTCATCATCATAAAGCAAAAACTCACCATCCATTCCGGTAAAAACAACTATAGTATATGGCTCGTTGGTTTTTTGCGATGTATATTCAATGGCTGGGCCAAATGGTATAATTGATCCTTCAGGTACAAAAAGTGGTATATGTTCGTATGGTGCGTTGACATTTGTAGTTTGACCCCCTGTGTAATATTTTCCTGTATGTAACTCATACCATCCTTTACCTGATGGTAAATAAACATTCCGGTTGCGCTCTTTATATTTATAAACAGGGCAAACCATAATTTGCTTACCAAACATATACTGGTCATCAATGTCAAAAACTTCTTTATCATGAGGGAAATCCATTGCCAAACCCCGCATCATTGTGAAATCATTATGGTAAACAGCCCCTGTCATGCTATAAATATATGGCATAAGCCTATAGCGAAGCTTGTTATAATAAAGCATTGATTGGTAGGCCTTATGATTTTCGGGTGCAATGTTCCAGATTTCCCTGAACGGAAACTGACCATGGGCCCTGAATAATGGTACAAAAGTTCCAAACTGATACCACCGTGTATTTAACTCACGCCATTCGTTTAAATCTTCTGATCCTTCTTTGGCATTTTCGAACCTTTTTTCAACGCAGAACCCTCCAATATCCATTGTCCAATATGGTAAACCCGACATTGAAAAATTTATCCCTGCAGGAATCTGTGCTTTCATATCTTCCCATACAGTACCAATATCGCCACTCCATGTTACTGTACCATAGCGCTGCATACCGGCAAACCCTGAGCGGGTTAAAATAAAGACACGTTCCCCTTTGCCATCTTTACGCTGCCCTTCGTAAATACCTTTTGCATTCATTAATGCAAATGCGTTAAAATATTTTGTTGCTGAACCCAAATAAGTTGGATCCATTAAAGCCTTACGATATTCAACACTTGCATTTGAAAGTATGTCGGGCTCAGTTGCATCGAGCCACCAGGCATCAATTCCCAGATTGTAAAGATTATCGCGCATCTGTTCCCAAAACAATTGCCGTGCATCGGGGTTATAAGCATCGTAAAATGAGCCTATATGTCCATCTCCCACCCAATCACGGATACTGTCATTGACCGCTAGTTTATAAATCCATCCCTTATCATTAAACCGTTTATAATGATCAGTTGTGATATAATATTTTGGCCATACTGAGATCATTATCCGGGCATTGTTTTCATGTACCTCATTAACCATTTTTTGTGGATCAGGAAACCTTTTAAGGTCAAATTTCTGACTTCCCCACTGGTCTTCTTCCCAAAAAAACCAATCCTGAACAATATTATCAATTGGTATCTGTCTTTTTCTGAATTCCTTTAAAACATTCAATAATTCATCCTGGGTTTTGTACCTCTCCCTGCTTTGCCAAAAACCCATGGCCCATTTTGGCATAACCTGTGCTTTCCCTGTTAAATACCGATAACCCTTTATTACTTCGTCCAAACTATTTCCTTTAACAAAATAGTAATTTATTTCATCGCCCATTTCAGAGTAAAAAGAAATATTATTTTGTTCCACAGGATCAACAGGCGATAAAGCTTTTAACCCAATATATGATTTACCTCCATCGGGATACCATTCCAACTTTATGGCGTATTTTTCTCCTTTAACCATATCAAACGGAAATTTGGCAACCGATGGGTTCCATGCGGTACGCCATCTGTCGGCCATTAAATTTCCGTTAATCCAAATTTTTGTATATCCTGCGTAATAGAGCAAAAAGTTATACTTCCCTGATTCCATAGGAACTAAGTGCCCTTCCCATGTAATTTTTGATTTATTGAATTCAAAACCTTCCGGAAAATTTTTAATTGTTTCAAGGTTTTCATAGTCAATACTATTTTCGTCCCTTACTATAAAAACATTTTCTGATTTTAAATCATCCACATATGTTGCCGTTAAACCTCCCTTTTTCCCTGCATTATTGTATAATTCAAACTGGTTTATCTGTTCGTACGGACGGCTATCTCCGTACCTTGAAAAGGAGTAATTGTCCCATAAAACCCCATAATTTTTGGTTGATATAATAAATGGTACCGAAACCTTTGTATTATACTGAAAAAGCTCCTCGTTTTTTCCTTTATAGTTCATTTCATGGGCCTGGTGCTGACCAAGACCATAAATAGCCTCTGTGCCGGGAGATTCCCATTTCTGTTGTATTGAAAAACCTATATTCCCGTTATCTTCAACCCTGATAAAAGTTTTACCTCCGTAGGCAGGTTCATTAATTATCACGTTGCCATCAGCATCGAGAAATGAAACTGATCCTGTTTTTAATGACACTTTGGCCGACATTAATGAAGTTTTTAAAACAATTTCATCTTTGGCTTCCTCCAGCTCCCATTTTACAGTTTTGTCGCCATTCATTATCGCAACAAGGCTGGGGGTTTCAGAAAATTTGTCGTTACAGGTAGCTTTAACCTGAATAATGCCATCAGAAATCACATCCAATTTTATTATTATACCATTCTCAGATACTATTTCAACTCCTGTTTCAAAAGTTTTATAAACACCTTTGCTACACGATAAAAAGTTAATTCCAATAAGAAAAATGGTATAAGCAATTTGTTTTTTCATCCGTAAATAATTTTAATTAGGGAGGATTATAAAATATATATTAATTTCAGCAAATATTTATTTCATTTGCTTTTCCAAATAACCAAGCCAATCTAGTATCTACGTTAATAGATTTTTTATGGCCGAATCCTGATCATTTCAATTTGTCAATTCTGAATTCAGGTATCAATAACAAATATATTGTATCATAACTGTATTGATTGGTTTAAATTGAATTAAAACATGGGTTTAATTGTACACAAGTAATGTTAATTTGTACTTTAACAGGGGTTAAAATGACTTTTAAAAATTGATCAAATCATTGCTAATCAATTTCCTTGTGGTTTTTAGCAAATTCTGACGGAACTATCCCAAATTCATCCTTAAAATATTTAGTAAAATACTTTGAATCATTAAATCCAACCTGGTATGCTATTTCCGAAACTGTTTGCTGGCTTTTTGCCAATAACTGTGCTGCCCTTTTAAGGCGCATAACCCTGATAAACTCAATTGGTGTTTTTCCTGTAAGGGCTACAAGTTTGTTATATAAATGCCCCCGGCTCACTCCAAGTTCTTTCCCTAATTTCTCAACCGAGAACTCACTGTTTCCAATATTCTTCTCAACTTCCTTAAGGGCTTTTTTAAGAAATTTTTCATCAAGGGATGTAATGCCGATTTCACCCGGTTTAATCTCAAATTTTCTACTAAAATTGTTCCGGAACATATTTCTTTGCTTGATCAGCTGACTTATTTTTAGCTCAAGAATTTCATAATTAAATGGTTTTGTAACATAATCATCAGCTCCGGCTTCAAGACCTTCAATTTTCTGTTCAACTGAAGTTCGTGCAGAGAGCAGTATTACAGGTATATGTGAAGTTTTTGAATCATTTTTAATACGCCGGCAAAGTTCAATACCATTTTCACCGGGCATCATAATATCAGAAACCACTAATTGCGGCTTTTTTGAAACTATATTATACCATCCTTCACGTGCATTTTTTGATTCTAATATGGTGAAATTTTGTTTAAGATTTTCCTTAAGGTAAAACCTAAGGTCTTCATTATCATCAATAATAATTACAAGTGGTTTCTCATAATTATTAATATTTTCCTGGTTTTCATCAAAATTTTGATTAACATTTTCCAATTCAGGTTTTTCGGTTGTAAGGGGCAATTTTACAATAAATGTGCTACCCAAACCCGGCTCGCTTTTAACTTCAATTGTACCTCCATGAAGCCTCACAAACTCCTGGGTAAGTGATAAACCAATACCACTTCCCTGGTGAATAAGTGATGGTGGATTTTCATTTTGAAAAAAACGCTCAAATATTTTAACCTGTTTATCGTGTGCAATACCAATGCCATTGTCGGAAACAAGAATTTCCAGATATTCACTTCCGTTAAAACAGTCATTAAAATTTTCATTACCTCTATTTTTTCTGTTAACAGTTAATTCAATTTCCCCGTTTTCCGGTGTAAACTTCACAGCATTTGAAATAAGGTTAAATATGATTTTCTCCATTTTATCATGGTCGAAATTCACAAAATAGCTACTAATATCTGATGTGAATTTATACTTTATGCTTTTACTTTCGAATAAGTCGTTGAAGGAATAAAAAATATCTTCTAAAAATCTGTTAATATCACCGAATGATGTATTTAAGACACATTTGTCAACCTCCATTTTTCTAAAATCAAGAAGTTGATTTACAAGACTTAAAAGACGTTTTGCATTTCGTTTGATCAGGGAAAGGTTTTCAACTAATTTAGTATCGCCGGTTTCTTTAATAAGTTTATCCAAAGGTGTAATAATTAAAGCAAGGGGTGTTCTGAACTCGTGGCTCACATTTGTAAAGAATTTTATTTTTAAGGCATCCAGATCACGCAACCTTTCATATTCAGCCCTCTCCTGTTCGCGTTGGAAATGAATTCTGGCCCTCCGCCTAATTGTGAATACCAACAAAAAAACCAGTAAAACAAATATTAAAAAATAAACTGCAATAGCCCATTTTGTAACATAAAAAGGAGGGATAATATTTATTACAATCCTTGTTTCATTGTCTCCCCAGCTACCATCACTGGCCGAGGCCTTAACTCTGAAAACATAAGTTCCGGGGTTAAGATTTGTGAATGTTGCAAATCGGTTTTTTGCACCGGTTTCAATCCATTGTTCATTAAACCCTTCAAGCATATACCTGAACCTGGTGCGTTCAGGATCAAAATAATTGAGTGCAGAGAACTCAATTGAAAAAACCTTTTGTTTTTGCTCTATAGATATTTCAGATGACAGGTTAAGTGCTTTATCAAGGATTATCCTATCATTAATTTTTTCACCAATTCCAATACTTCTATTAAAAAGCTTAAAATCAGTTAAAACAACCTTGAAATCATGGTGATGTTCGACAATCTCAGCAGGATGAAATATATTGAACCCGTTTGCCCCGCCAAATATTAATTCACCTTTCCGGGTTCGTAATGCAGAATGTTCATTAAACTCGCTTCCCTGAAGCCCATCAAGAACATCGTAATTAATGAACCGAAAAGTGTGGTTTTTATCATCCGATTTCAAATTTGACAAACCATTTAATGTGGCAATCCAAATATCTCCAAAACCATCATCGAGCATTGAAATAATATTGTTATCAGGTAATCCATGTTCATCGCGAAAGACTCTAAAATCATTACTTTCAGGATTAAATAGATTTAAACCATTCCGTGTTCCAATCCAAATTCTTCCCCTGGAATCTTCAAGTATGCTTAATACACTTGATTGACTTAAGCCCTTTGGATTCTGGCTGTCGAAAAAGTAATTTCTGAATCTTCTGGTCCCGGCATCCAGAATACTAAACCCACCCGAGGTGCCAATATATAAATTGCCTTTTTTGTCTTCGGTTATGGCCAAAACATAATCTGTGTTTATTGAATTAAAATCACCCTCTCTATGGTGGATAAAGCTGTCAGTATCTTCATTGTAAAGCTCAAGACCCCCACCTAATGTACCAATCCACAATCTGCGGGTTTTATCTTCATAAATTTGCCATATTCGGTCATTGGACAGACTACCGGGATCATTAATTTTATTCCTGTATATTTTAAATTTTGTGCCATCAAAGCAATTAAGCCCACCCTGATATGTACCTATCCATAAACGTTCTTTATGGTCGATATATAAACAAACTATAATGTCACTGCTTAAACCTTTAGAATTACCACTTTGATAATTGTAAGTTTTATAGCTGTTATTACTCCGGTCAAAATAAACCAGCCCCTTACCGTTGGTGCCGATCCACAAATTCCCTTTTTTATCTTCGGCAAAACAATTTACATCATTAAAAAAATATTTTGATTGCTGAAATGGCTGGCTGCGAAAAAGTTTGAACTGATAAAGTTGTTCATGGTAGTAGTTTATACCGTTTTTATAAGTTCCAACCCAAATTATATTGTCGGGGCTTTTATGAATAGATGTAACCGTATTTGCACTTAAACTTGTTAAATCTCCCGGAACATTAATTATATGTTCAACTGATAAATTTTCCTTATTAATAATATTAATTCCTCCATGATCGGTTGATACCCATATTTTTCCAGAATTATCTTCAATAATGCCTGAAATTAAATTACTTGTAAGATAAAACGGAGATGTTTGTGAGTTTAAACTTCGATATTCATTGGTTTTTCGGTTTATAAAGTAAAGTCCATCTCCCGAATTGATCGAATAAACCCAGAAATTCTCATCTGAATCAACAAAAAGCCGGAAATTCTGATCAGTACCATTTCGCATTAAATTTCCATAATCCTGGCTGTCAATAACTTTTAATGTCTGGCTGTCAATAACATCAATTATACCCGATGAATTTACTATATAGACTAAATTGTTCCTGCTAAAAACCACATCCATAATGTGATTGGAAGAGATGGATGACTTGTCGGTTTCATTATGATGCAGATGTTTGAGTAATTTGGTTGTGGGGCTAAAATAAAACAATCCCGATTGGGAATTTGAAATCCACAAACTACCATCATCATTCAAGCGAAGGGTACTGATGTTGTTTTTTGGAACCTGTATTTTTTGATTAAAAACTTCATGATCAGTTCCAAAGGTTTCAGTAAAGGGATTAAAAATATAAAAAGTGTTATTGGTAAAAAGCCATAGGTAACCTAAATAATCTTCAAATATACGTTGAATGCTATTTTCTGGTAAAGATGAAGGATCTTCGGGGTTGTTTTTAAATATCTTAAATGAATAACCATCATAACGGTTTAATCCTGAAACCGTTGCAAACCACATCGCCCCATTGCGGTCTGAGAAAATAGTGTTTATCTGGTTGCTTGACAAGCCTGTTTCACTATCAATACGTCGAAATTGGTTTGCTGCCTGTTGTGAGTAAGAATCAACTTTGGCAAATTCCATAAGTATAAACACAAGGAATACTCTTTTATGCACTTCTCAAGGTTTTAGTATTATGAATAATGACCAGAAAAAAACATTAATAATATAATTCAAAATAAATAACCATGTTGATTTTGCCTTTTATTTTTTTAAAAAAGGTTAAATATACAAAAAACCAAGGCTTTATCAATTCTACTTATTATGAATTGATAAAGCCATAATTTGAAAACAATAAAAGCCCCTGTGATATTTATACTCTAAAAAAACATTTCCAAAGCTGCATTAATTCAGTTCTATCGGGGTAACTAAGCCTTCATAATTGCCTGTAAGTCTAAAACATCTGCCACAAATCCATCAGAACGGTTAAAAATTCCAAAGCCTTATCCACACTTTCAATATCGGCACTGTTCAGGTAAGAAACCTCGTTGGCCTGCACTTCGTCAACAAGGAATAATGGGCCCGAATTGCCAATTTTTCCCTGACCGCATACAAAAACCTTTAGTCCTTAACCCGGTGGCCCTAATATTGATGAAATCTGGAACCCCGGATGTTTGACCCTGCAAAGCCTGTAAAGGATTCGTTGAACTACAGCTTTACAGTTCATCCCTACCAACTTGAACTGTGGCTCACTGTACCAGTTTTTTCTTCTGAACACCATAGCCAACCACAATAATCTCATCCAGTTCAGTTAACACTAACTTAAATGAAACATCTATTAACTTCCTGCCTTCAACTGATATTTCTTGTTTTTGATATCCAAAAAAAAAGAAAATAAGATAGGCATTTTCTCCCACCACAGTTTTATTTGGTTCCATTACTTTGAGTTATGGCACCATTCTGTGTCCACTTTTTCCGGATTGTTACCCCAGACGTGGGCACATTTAAGTTGTCGGTAACTAATCCTGTAACTTCCTTTTATGCCAATAAGCCAAAAGCATGTATTAGTAATAATAGAAACAAAATAATTCTTTTTAACATAGCGTTGATTTTAGTTCCTGGTTGATAATTATGGTTAGGGGGGCAAAATGTATTATTGATTCCTGCTATTTTATTGTAATTATGACAATTACACTTTTAAACACCTAATTAAAAAAAATGTAAATTTACAATGTAAACGCCTGATAAAATACTGTACCCGATTCAGGGAATGGCATTAAGGCTGGTTTAAAAGGCCTATGAAATTGAAATTAAGGCCCTAAATGTTATTTTTTTAAATATCCTAAACACACAATATATGAACACTTAAAGAAAAGTTATTAAATAATTACCTAAAAAAAATCTGATTTTAATTCTCATTTTTTGTTAAATTGTTTTGTACATTAACAACTAATTAACTGATGCTAATTTCGCTTTAAATAGTTCCTGCAATGTTATAAATGATGAGAAGTTTAACGGTGGGTAATTTCAAGATGATTTCAGTAAAAACTATACTTATTGCACTTACTTTTATTTGCAATGATGCGTGCTATGAAATATTTGCTCAACCAGTTAAGTCAATAAAATTAAACCACTATTCAGGAACCAAAAGCATACCAAGTGAATCTATCCAATGTATTTTTCAGGATAACCTGGGTATTATGTGGCTTGGAACAGAATCATTGGGTTTAACTGAATTTAATGGAAAAACTTTTACTGTTTACAGCCATGACCCGTCTGACCAGACTTCTATATCGTCAGGGTTTCCGGTTCGGATAATTCAGGACAAAAAAGGATACCTCTGGGTTGCAACATCATCAGGTCTAAATAAGTTTAACAAAGAAACGCAAACTTTTAAACGTTTCTACTTTTCTCAAAACGACAGTTATTCGTTATCGAATGACATTATTAAAGATATGATAATTGATGATTCAGGTTTTATCTGGCTTGCTACCAATAATGGGGTAAGTATTCTAAACCCTGAGAAAGAGGAATTTTTTCGAATTCTTCATAATTCAGATTATAGCAGGCCATCTGATAATTATCTGGTTAACACCCTTCATATTGACAAAAAGTCCAGAATTTGGATAGGAACATCTATTCACGGGCTTTACATGATAGAACAAAGGGATTATAATACCATGCTGTCAGAATGGGCATCAAATAGCATTTTAAACGTAAATAAAGGGTTCGATAATCTCCATAACTGGCGAAAAACCATTCAGGACATAAATATTCAGCATATATATACCATAACATCATTAAATCCTGATACAATTTGGATTGGCAGTCAGGCCGGATTGTACATGCTTGATTCAAGGAGTTTTACTTTTAACAAAAAAAACCTTGGCAAACCTGAACACTCATTATTAAACTTTGCAGCCTATCATAATATTTATATTGACAGGTACAATGTTTTGTGGGGTGGTACATCAAGCAACGGGCTTATTGTTATGAATTTGAATGACAATACATACCAGGTTTTAATGGCAGAAAACTATAATGTTAATAATCTCAAAAGCAATGCAATAAGGGAAATTAAAGAATTTAAAAAGGGGTTGATTTGGATTGCTACAAAATTTGGGGGGTTACACTTTTACGATAGAAGGCAACAAACCTTTCCGGTAATAACTAAAGTAACCGATGAAAATCCCGGGTTAAGCGATAGTTATGTTCTTTCGGTAGTTGAAGACAAAAATCATAATATCTGGATTGGGACAAAATCAGGTGGGCTTAACCAGTATAACCGAAAAAAAAATAGTTTCAGAACATTTTATGCCGATGGTAAACCTGGTAGTATCCATAGTAACAGAGTGGAGGATTTGATAATTGACAGTAATGGGAAATTATGGTTGGCCACACAAACCGGCCTGGAAAGTATGGACCCCGTCACAAATAGTTTTACATTACATGTTCCTATGCATATTCGTAATATCTATTATAAAGACGATATTATTTGGCTCGGTACTGCAAACGGAATATTTTGCTTTAGTTGTAAGGAAATGAAATTAAAACCGGTTAATTCGAAACACACTCACTTCTTTGATGTTGAAAACAACATTTACATATTAAAAATATTGTATGATTCCAATGGAGTGCTTTGGATAGGTACAAGCAACGGGCTTTTTGAATACCATTCAAAAAATGACAGCTTAATAAATCATTCAAACGTAATTAACAACCCAAAATCGATAAGCGGTAACCTTATTCGGGAAATTTTTGAAGATAGTAAAAAAAGATTATGGATCGGAACCAAGTCAAATGGATTAAACCTTTACGACCAAAAATTAAAAATTTTCAAACATTTTAAGGAATACCCGGAAACTTCCTCATCAACAATATACCAAATCCTTGAAGATAAACAGGGTACATTGTGGATGGGCACTCATAACGGTTTGGTTACATTCAACCCCGAATCAGAACAAATTGAGCATTACTCAACAATACATGGTATCCAAAGCCTTATTTTTGAAGTAAATGCATCTTGCGTTACTCATGATGGGGCCTTTTTAATGGGCGGAAACCAGGGCATTAATATGTTTTATCCTGAAAGGGAAAAGGAAACTATTGATATGGCTCCACTTATTATAACCAGGGTTAATCTTTTAAACAAAACCATAGCCAGGAATATTGCAGGTGAAGGATCATTTACTTTAGATAAAAACAATCATTACCTTTCATTTGAATTTGCCTTACTCGACTATGAGAGCCCCGATGAAAACAAATACGCATACATGCTTTCACCTTTTGATAAGGATTGGGTTGACTCCGGGTCAAGAAATTATGCAACTTATACTAATCTTCCACCCGGAACATATACATTCAGGGTAAAAGGGGCCAATAGACTGGGGGTATGGAGCGAATTATCAACCCCATCTGTTGAAATAATAATACCCGCCCCCTTTTGGAAAAAAATTTGGTTTTTCCCTTTGCTGGTTTTATTAATTATTGGTATTATTTTATTAATAAATTATTTGAGGGTTACAGCAATTAAAAAACGCGAACTTTTATTAACACAAGAGGTAAAACAAAGAACCAGGGATCTCTCAACGGCTTTGAAAAAACTAGGCGATTCAAACAGCCAGATTGAAAAACACAACCAGGAGTTAAGAATGCAACGTGACCAGATTTCGAGACAAAACAAAGAACTTGAAAAACACAGGCACAACCTTGAATTAATGGTAAATGCGCGAACCCGGGAACTTGAACAAGAAAAGCAAAAAGCTGAAGAAAGTGACAGGCTAAAATCTGCTTTCCTGGCTAATATGAGCCATGAAATAAGGACCCCACTGAATGCAATTATTGGATTTATTGATTTACTCGAAGCTAATGAAATTGAAGATGACCAAAGGAAATACGCAAATCATATTATCCAGTCAAACAGTTTCGCCTTATTACAATTAATTAACGACATAATTGATGTTAGTATGATTGAAGCCAACCAGGTTGTAATTAACAAACGAGATGTTGACTTTAATTTGTTTTTGAAAGAGATTGAAACCCAATATATTGCCAACAAGGATGTACTCGGCAAAAAACTAGCAATTAACCTTATTATTCCGGTTTCGGAAACAAACCTGGTTATAAATACGGCCCCTGAAAGGGTTCACCAGATATATACCAACCTCATTAACAATGCTATTAAATTCACCGATAAGGGGAGTATTTCTTTTGGGTATACATTGAATATTGCAAATGAAAATATTATTTGCTTTGTAAAGGATACTGGTTGCGGTATTTCAAAAGAAAACCAGGGTTTCCTGTTTAAGAGGTTTGGTAAGATTGATGCTGACCATACAAAATTTTACAGGGGAACAGGGCTCGGGTTATCAATATCAAAAAATCTGTGCGAATTATTGGGTGGTAAAATATGGGTTGAATCTGAACCAGACAAAGGAACTACATTCTTTTTTACTTTGCCGGCAAGTGCACCTGCTTAACCGGCATATTATTACCATCTATATCAGATATGGTACTGGGGCCAAAATATCATTTCTCCATTTGGCCAAGGATAAACTTTTGATACATTACTAATTTTTTTTTAATTTAAATTGTACTTTTTGAAAGTAATTTTTACTTTTATTCCAGATTCCATTAAGCTGAATACGTCTCATAAAATATTATGTCAAAAACATCCTATAATAATCATCCAAAACATTTTGTTGCTGTTGATTGTGCCATATTTGGCTACACTGAAGGTGAATTAAAAGTATTATTATATCCGCGAAGTTTTGAACCATCGCAAGGCAGGTGGTCGCTAATGGGAGGGTTCGTACAGGAAACCGAATCGGTGGAAGAAGCTGCCCGCAGGGTTTTATACCAAACCACAGGCCTTAATGATATTTTCCTGGAACAGGTTATGGCCTTTTCAGATCCAAACAGGGATTTGGGGTCACGCGTTATAAGTATTGCTTTTGTGGCATTAATTCCAATACATAAACATAATAAAGAACTGGTAAATGAGAGTGGAGCATTATGGTGGCCTGTCACAAACATTCCTCCGCTAATATTCGACCATGGAAATATGGTTAAACTCGCCCTTGAGAGCTTACAAAAAAAAGCAACATCAGAATTAACAGGAAAAGAGCTGCTGCCAGGCAAATTTACTTTGATGCAGCTTCGAAACCTTTATGACGCAATTTTTCAAAGAACTTTTGACCCTGGAAACTTCCGTAAAAAAGTGCTTTCACTTAATGTTCTGGAAAAATTAAACGCAAAAAATACAACCGAGTCAAAAAAAGGTGCATACTATTATAAATTTAAAACCGATATAACTTTTACCCCTATTGAGAAGTTTCTGAGTGGAGGGTAAATTCAAGTTATTTTATATTAATTAGTTGAAATTAATTTAATTGAAGGAAAATAAACTCTGGAAAATATTATTAATGACCGGTAAAAAAATGATTATAACTTTTCAGATAAAAAAATCTTAAAAAAATGTGTAATATTGTACACTGGTAGGTACTGGTAGGTATTTAATATTGTTAACCTTATTTCAAACTATTTCTATGAACGCTGGATTTACAATGCTTGACTATTCGATTTTTGTTGCCTATGCAATACTAATCGTTGGTTTGGGTCTGTGGCTTTCGCGTGGCAAGGAAGGCCAAGCAGAAGATGCCAAGGACTATTTTTTGGCAGGAGGAAAATTATCCTGGTGGGCTATAGGTGCATCGCTAATTGCAGCAAATATTTCTGCAGAACATTTTATTGCCATGTCCGGATCAGGTTTTGCCATTGGTTTGGGTATTGCAGCCTATGAATGGATTGCTGCCGTAACCCTGATTTTGGTTGCAAAATTTCTTTTGCCACAGATGATCGACAAGAAAATATATACTATGCCGCAATTTGCTAAAGAGCGATATGGCAGTGGCGTGAGTTTCTTCTTTTCATTCTTCTGGTTACTGGTTTATGTTTTTGTTAACCTTACTTCAGTTGCATGGCTGGGAGCCATTGCAATGGAACAAATTTTAGGTGTTCCTAAAGAATACGGTGTTCCAGGATTATTACTGTTTGCCGGCCTGTACTCAATATATGGCGGGTTAAAGGCTGTGGCATGGACAGACGTTCTTCAGGTAATTTTCCTGGTGGGCGGTGGTTTAATTACTGCTTTTTTTGCACTGGATGCAATATCGGGAGAAAATGGTTCGGTTTGGGAAGGTTTTACCCTTGTTTTAAATAAAGTAAAAGAAACTCCCTCTGATTTACATTTTAATATGATAATTGAACAAGGAAAATCATTGATCCCGGATGGTAATTTATATATTGCAGGTGATTCTTTAAAAAATGCAATCACAATATGTAACCCCGTTGATTCCCTCTCAATTGCAAAAGGGTCAATAATATCAGATTTGCATGTTGATCAATTTGGTTATGCATTGTCATCTTCATTAGAGCATAACGGGCAAATTTTACAGGAAGGATCAAAGGTAATAAAATCGTATAAGGATCCTTTCATTGATCTTCCAGGGCTTGCTGTAATTTTTGGGGCAATGTGGTTAACAAACCTTGGTTATTGGGGTTTTAACCAATACATAATACAAAAAGGGTTAGCTGCTAAAAACCTGCAACAAGCCAAAAGGGGCTTAATCTTTGCCGGATATCTAAAAATCCTTATCCCAATTATAGTTATAATCCCGGGAATTACAGCATATGTTATGTTTAACCACCCTGAATTAGCTCCTGAAGGACTAAGCGGGACAATTCAAAAAGCTGACCATGCATATCCCTGGTTGCTTAAAAACTTTGCGCCTAACGGAATAAGAGGTCTGGCCTTTGCAGCATTGGTTGCTGCGGTGGTATCATCACTGGCTTCAATGTTAAATTCTACATCAACTATTTTCACACTCGATATTTATAAGGGACATATAAATCCAAAATCAGATGATAAAAAACTGGTGTTTGTTGGTAGGATAACCGCAGCGGTATCTCTTGTAATTGCAATGATTGCGGCCAAACCTTTATTGGGAGGATTAGACCAGGCATTTCAATACATACAGGAGTATACAGGTTTCATTTACCCGGGAGTAGTGGTTGTTTTTGGCATGGGTGTATTATGGAAAAGGGGCACCAACCGTGCTGCGCTATGGACAACCATAGCAACCATACCGGTTGGTATTGCCATGAAAGTAATGCTCCCTGACCTGCCATTCATTATACGAATGGGGTATGTATGTATGGTTTTAATTGCCCTGGCTGTTTTCCTTTCACTAACAGATAAAAATCATGTAACTGCTGAACCTGTTAGTGAAAATAACCGTCGTATGCTCAACAAAGTAGGGTGGTTTTTTACAACTGTATCGGTTGTTGCGTTTATTGCAGGTTTAATTTGGGGAACAAACCTGTTTGGTACAAGTCTTCTGAATTTTGGGTTCCATTCCATATTTATGATGGCATTCCTTTTGGCCTTTGTTGCAATTATTATGTTTACCAATGCAAATTCCAAACAAAAAGATGCAAATGCCTATGAGTTCCAACCAAAATTATTTGAAACCGATAACAAATTCCTTATGGGAGCTATGGGTATAGTTGTAATAATTATTGCATTATATGCATACTTCTGGTAAAAACCATTTTTAATAATTAATTTAAGCCCGGCAACCATTAAGTTTTTGCCGGGCTTTTTTGCACTACTAGTCATTTATTATCATTTAAGTCCCAAATTTTAAATTATTAAACAATTAATAAAACCGAAATTCCGTTTCTTTGTTATATAATATTTAGCAACCAAATAATTCCCTAATAGTGATAAAAACCAGGATACTTTTTGTTTGCCTTGGAAATATCTGCAGATCACCAAGTGCTGAAGCCGTTATGAAAAAATTGGTTGAAACAAATAACACCCATAATAGTTTTGAAATAGATTCTGCAGGAATTATTGGTGTACATGAAGGTGAACCCGCAGATGCCAGGATGAAAAAACATGCATTAAGCCGTGGATATCATATTACAAGTTATAGCCGGCCAATTAATCCAAAATTTGACTTTTATCAATTTGATATGATTATTGGGATGGATGACCAAAATATATCAGATTTGAGAAGTATGGCCCCGGATTCTAAATCGAAACAAAAAATATTCAAAATGACCGACTTTTCACACTCGGGACATTACTCAACAGTTCCCGATCCATATTACGGTGGGCACCAGGGGTTTGAATTAGTTCTTGATATACTTGAAGATTCGTGCGAAGGCCTCCTGAAGTTCATTGAAAAACAAAGAAAACATAGCCTTGATAATTAAAATTCATTATCAGAAACCCCTTAAACGTGAATTACAACAACTTATCCTGATACTATCCCTTTAATTAAAGTTTCCAGATATTCCTGTGAATTAAACTGCTAAATAACAGGAAACTTTCATCATTATAACATATCCTAAAAAATTTTAACCCAAATAAAAGATAAAATTAATTTGCTAATAATCTTTTATGTTATATCTTAGCGTCAAAATTATGAAAGTGTAAATAAAACACTAAGACCGTCGGTAATATGAGCCATTTACCTGAAGCAGAAGACAAGGTTTATACAAAAACAGGAACAATAAATAACTCTGTGTCAGTTGACTGTGTTATTTTTGGGTTCGATTTTACAAACCTTAATGTATTACTTGTTGACAGAGTTTTGTATGACCAGGAAACCGGAGAAGAACTTATCAACGACCTAACCCTAACCGGTAATCACATTTTTGAACATGAAGAACTCGATGATGCAGCATCAAGAATCCTGTTTGAATTAACTGGTCTTGAAAATATTTATCTTGAACAATTTTACACTTTTGGTTCGCCAAACAGGATTCAACGTACAAAAGACAAAATCTGGCTCGAAGCCAACGGCCGCAACCCCAAAAGCAGAATATTTACAGTAGGTTACTATTCCCTTTTGGCAAGCGAAAATATCACACTTCAATGGAAAGGGCGCAATGTAAGGTGGATTCCGGTTTCAACAATTTATGAACTGGCATTTGACCATTTTGAAATACTTCAAAAGGCCTTACAGGCTTTACGAAAAAAAGTAATTACAGAACCGATATTATTTGAATTACTGCCATCTAAATTCACACTTTCACAGCTACAAAAATTATACGAAATAATTCTGGGAATTAAGCTGGATAAAAGAAATTTTCGGAAGAAAATTGCCAGAATGGACTATTTAACCAAATTGGAAGAGAAACAACAAGGGGTGGCACACAAACCTGCATGGCTATATATTTTTGACCGCAACATTTACGAGAAAAACCGGAAAGAATTGCTTGATTTTGCAATATAAACCCATCTAATGGAAAAACCTGTTGAAAAAACCGCACTTAAAGAAAAAATAGGCTATGCACTGGGAGATGGGGCCGCCAACATAGCATGGAGAGGAGTCTCCACTTTCCTTTTTATTTTTTATACCGATGTTTTCGGTCTTCAACCGGCAGCAGTAGGACTTTTACTTTTAATAGCAAGGCTGAGCGATGGGGTTAGCGATATAGCCATGGGGATTATTTGCGACAGAACAAACTCAAGGCATGGAAAATTCCGCCCATGGATTCTTTGGACCGCAATTCCCCTGGGGGCAATCCTATCACTTCTTTTTACCGGTCCGGAATTAAGCCCAACAGGGAAAATAATTTATGCATATACAACATACATAATTTTCACTTTGGTTTACACTGCCAACAATATTCCTTACGGGGCATTAATGGCTGTTATGTCGGGTGATGACAAAGTACGAACAAGCCTTGGGTCGTACAGAATGGTAGGTGCCTTTACCGGTGGAATGTTGGTTCAGGGGGCCTTGTTATTTTTAGTTGCATATTACGGGAATATAGATCCTGCTATAAAAACCGACCGGATAAACCCTTACGAGTATAAGGTAACAGTTTCGGGACCCAAAAATATTGAAAATGTAAATATTAAAACAAAAGAAGGTATTGCCCATTTTTTATGGGCCCATGGAGCAGGTAATGATAGTATTGATGCCCCAACCGTTGGCAAAAGCTTTTCAATGGAGGCTCATAAGGAATATACTTTTATTGTAACAGGTGAAGAAAACTTAAATCCGGAAAACATAACCATAATTGACCAAAGTAAAGGATATAGCAAAGCAATTTATCTTTTGTCACTGTTTTTAGCATTATCTCTAATAATTACTTTTTATACCACCAAAGAAAGAATTAAACCACTCACGTCACAAAAAAGTAATTTATGGTCCGATATTAAAGACTTGCTTCACAACAAACCGTGGGTTATTCTGCTTCTTATAGGATTGGTATTTCAAATTTACAATTCAATTAAACAAATGATTGTTGTAATGTACTTTTCACATTACCTGCACAATCAACTATTGGCCGGATCATATATGGCAGTATTAATGATTGCATCCATTGCAGGTGCAATGATAACAGCACCACTTGCCAGAAAATTGGGTAAAAGAAACCTTTTCATTTATGCCCTTCTTTTTTCAGGAGCGGTTAATGCCATGTTTGTTTTTTGCAAACCGGCAGATACAATTTTAATATTCACTATTGGTATTGTTTCTGAATTTGGAGCCGCCATATTCCCCACCCTGTTTTTTGCAATGCTTGGTGATGCAGCCGACTTTTCTGAATTCAAAAATAACAGGCGGGCAACAGGTCTTGTTTATTCTGCAGGATCATTCTCAACAAAATTTGGTGGAGGGGTTGCAGGAATTATTATCGGTTTTGTTCTGTCGGTATATAATTACAACGGGCAGGATGCAGTTTCAATTCAGGGGGCCGTACCAGGAATTATAATGTTAATGAGCTGGATACCATCAGTAATTGCACTAATTGGGGCTTTATTAATGCTTTTTTATCCTCTGAACCAGAATAAAATGGATGAAATCACAACAGAATTAAACAAAAGAAGGGTTGCTGAACAATAATTACAGAAACACAACAACACATCACATTAATTAACTAAATATTGATATGAAATTTGGATATTTTGACGATAAAAACAGAGAATATGTGATTACCAATCCTGAAACCCCATGGCCATGGATAAACTATCTGGGGAATGAAGATTTTTATTCCCTTATCTCAAATACAGCCGGAGGTTACACTTTCTATAAAGATGCCAAATTCAGAAGATTAACAAGATACAGGTACAATAATGTACCAATGGATAACGGGGGTAAATATTTCTATATAAAGGATGGCGATACAATATGGTCACCGGGATGGAAGCCTTGTAAAACACCCTTAGATAGCTACGAATGTCGTCATGGCTTAAATTACACTAAAATAAAAGGCGGCAAAAATGGCATAACTACGAGTATCTTATTTTTTGTACCACTTAAAACCTGGGGTGAATTACAAAAACTTAATATTTCGAATACTTCAAAAAATACAAAAAAAATAAAATTATTTTCATTTATCGAGTGGGCATTGTGGAATGCAGCTACCGATATGGAAAACTTTCAGCGGAATTTTTCAACCGGTGAGGTTGAAATTGAAGGATCGGTAATATATCATAAAACTGAATATAAAGAGCGGCGGAATCATTTTTCATATTACTCGGTAAACGCCCCTATTGATGGATATGATACCGACCGTGAATCGTTTTTCGGACTCTACAACGGATTTGATGAACCAAGTGTTGTTGCGCAAGGAAAACCAAAAATGAGCATAGCACATGGCTGGTCACCCATTGCATCGCATTACATAGAGATTGAACTGAAACCTGGCGAATCAAAAGATTTTATTTTTTTATTGGGGTACTGTGAGAATAAGGAGGAAGAAAAATGGCAGGCCAAAGGTGTAATAAATAAAACAGGGGCCATAAAAACCATTTCAAGGTTTGATACAATAAAAAAAGTTGATGATGCATTTAATGAATTAAAAACATACTGGGATAACCTGTTAAGCATTTATAAAGTTGATTCAGGTAATGACAAGCTGGACAGAATGGTGAACATTTGGAACCAGTATCAGTGTATGATTACATTCTGTTTTTCAAGGTCTGCTTCATTTTTTGAAAGCGGTATAGGCCGCGGAATGGGATTTAGGGACTCCAACCAGGATTTAATCGGATTCGTACATCAGATACCAGCAAGGGCAAGGGAAAGAATAATAGATATTGCGTCAACCCAGTTCCCTGACGGCAGTTGTTACCATCAGTACCAGCCACTAACAAAACGTGGAAACAATGATATAGGCAGTGGTTTTAATGATGACCCATTATGGCTGATCCTGGGCACAACAAGTTACATTAAAGAAACAGGGGATTTCTCAATTCTTGATGAAATTGTACCCTTTGATAACGACACCTCGGTTGCCAGCTCTTTATTTGAGCATCTTACAGTTTCATTTAACCATGTAATTAATAATCTTGGCCCACACGGCTTACCATTAATTGGTCGTGCAGACTGGAACGATTGCCTGAACCTTAATTGTTTTTCAAGCGATCCCAACGAATCATTTCAAACAACAGAAAACAAAACACATGGATCGAAAGCTGAATCAGTTATGATTGCAGGCTTATTTGTTGTTTACGGACGTGACTACGTTGAATTATGTAAAATAACAGGCAGAAACAATGAAGCCAAAAGGGCACAAAAACATGTTGACCAAATGATTGAATCCATCAAGGTACATGGTTGGGATGGTAAATGGTTTCTCAGGGCTTACGACTATTATGGGAATAAAATAGGTAGTGAACAAAATGAAGAGGGTAAAATATTCATTGAATCAAACGGATGGTGTTCAATGGCAGGTATTGGTATTGAAGAAGGAATGACTGAAAAGGCCCTTGATTCGGTAAAAGAAAGGTTGGATTGTGAACATGGTATCGTATTAAATAATCCGGCATATACAAAATATTATATTGAATATGGTGAAATTTCTAGTTATCCAAAAGGCTATAAGGAAAATGCAGGCATTTTCTGTCATAATAACCCCTGGATAATTATTGGTGAAACTGTTTTAGGCAGAGGCAACCAATCGTGGGAATATTACAAAAAAATATGTCCGGCCTATCTGGAGGAGATCAGCGATTTACACAAAACTGAACCTTATGTTTATGCACAAATGATAGCAGGAAAAGATGCCCACAAACCGGGAGAAGCAAAAAACAGCTGGTTAACAGGTACTGCTGCCTGGAATTACTATGCAATTACACAGTACATTTTGGGCATCAGACCAGATTATAACGGACTAATAATTGACCCATGTATACCAACCGATTGGAAGGAATTTAAAGTTACCAGAATATTCCGGGGTTCTACATATAAAATATCTGTATTAAACCCTGAAAAGGTTAACAAGGGTGTTAAACTACTGTTTATTAATGGTAATCAGGTTAGTGGCAATATAATTCCGGTTTTTGGTGATGGAAAAATCCATAATATCCAGGTAATTATGGGATAAAAATCCCTTATAATTAATTTCCCAAAATAAAACAACTACTAAGAATAGAAGCTTTTATATTAAAAACCAAATAATATCAGGATGGAAAAACCAGTTAATATTTTATTTTTTACAATAGTTTTAATATTCGGATTATCATCTTGTAAAAGAACAGGTAACGTAATATTTAAAAAATCAGACCGTATTTTTTACAACCAGGTTGGGTACCAAACCAATGCACCCAAAATTGCTTTAATAAAAACAGGACCAACCGAATTTGTTGTAATAAATGAAAATGGGGATGAAGCCATGAAAGGATTGGTCCAGGATGGCAGTTATTGGGAACAATCGGGCGACACTGTTTCGGTAATTGACTTTACAAATTTGACACTGCCCGGCAAATACACATTAATTTTGCCCGAAAACAATGAATCAGCTGAAATAATCATCCTGGATAAACCTTTCATGGAGTTATCAAAATCAGCCCTTAAATCATTCTATTATAACAGGTCGGGTACTTCAATTGATAGCCTGTATGGAGGTGTTTTTTCAAGAGAAGCTGGTCACCCCGATACCGTAGTATTTGTTCATTCCTCAGCAGTATCAAAAGAAAGGCCTGAAAACTTTATAATTTCTTCGCCCCTTGGCTGGTATGATGCCGGTGATTATAATAAATACGTGGTAAACAGCGGAATTACAACCTATACTCTATTAAGGGCGTTGGTTGATTTTGAAAAATACTTTGAGGAATTAAACATAAATATACCCGAATCAAACGGGCCAATACCAGATTTACTTGCCGAAATTTTGTATAACCTCAGGTGGGTTTTAACTATGCAGGACCCAAATGATGGAGGTGTATATCATAAACTTACCACAAAGCAGTTTGAAGGTTTTGTAATGCCACATTTAGCAGTGGAACCAAGATATGTTGTTCAAAAAAGCACAACGGCAGCACTAAACTATGCCGCCCTGTTATCAATGGGTTACAGAACACTAAAAAAACGGGAAAATCAATTGCCTGGTTTAGCTGGTTTATGCCTTAAAAATGCTGAAAAAGCATGGGATTGGGCCGTAAAAAACCCAAACGTTGAATATAATCAACCAAAAGATATTGGGACCGGGGCGTATGGAGACAAAAATTTTGATGACGAATGGTTTTGGTGTGCAAGCGAACTCTTCCTTGCAACAGGTAAAAAGAAATACCTTGATATTATAATAAGTAAGTACTCAACACCCCAGGTTCCAACATGGAATCAAACTTATTCCCTGGGTTTTATCTCTTTACTTGATAATTATAACCAACTACCCGAACAGATTATTAGTAAAAACATTAAGCAGGATTTCTTAAATTTAGCTGACAACCTGGTCCAAATTTCAAAAACATCCCCCTACAGGGTTAGTATTCAAAATTTTAATTGGGGCAGCAACTCTGATGTGGCCAACCATGGAATGTTAAAACTCTTTGCCTATAAATTAACCGGAAACAAAGATTATTTAGCTTCAGCCATTTCAGACCTTGACTATATACTTGGGCGTAATGCCACCGGATACTGCTTTGTTACTGGATTTGGGCAGAAAAAAGTAATGAACATTCATCACCGCCCTTCAGGGGCCGATGGGATTGTTGACCCAATTCCGGGTTTTTTGGTAGGCGGTCCAAATTTAGCTGTATTAAAAGATTGTGGCCCTGATGTTGAAAGAAGCCCATATCCGGCAAAATCATTTGTTGACTTGGAATGCAGCTATTCAACCAATGAAATTGCAATTAATTGGAATGCCCCATTGGTTTACCTGGTGGCAGGAATTGATGTTTTATTTTAATCAGTAATTCTAAACCAAAAATAATTTAATTAACGTGAGTTCGATTTAAGCAGCTTTTACAATAGCCATATTTTCAACA
>JBBIVA010000028.1:0-31767 GCA_037439945.1 Marinilabiliaceae bacterium | reverse complement strand
CTTAGTTATCAAATGGTTATAGCATTGAAAAGTCTTTTTCACGTTGGACTAAATAAAAGGGTATAAAAAAGAGATGCATTATTGCAAAGCATCTCTTTTTATATCATACTATAATGTATCAGTTAATTTAACCCAAATTTGTCTTTAGCCATTTTTTCTAATGACCGTCATTAGAAATTAATAGTCTTAAGTTATTGATTATATGCCTTATATTTTGACAAATCGCTAAAGAAAAACTAAAAATTTGTAATCAGAAATGCTTACAAATTAAGTTTTTCTAAAGCAGCCTGTACCGACTATTGGGTAGGGTTAATCCCGGCTAAGTCATTAGTCATTGCCTTTCTAATGACTAATCCGGGTTTAATTCTTCATGTTAAATAGTATCTGAATAATAAGCCTTAGGAATTTCCCTTAAGTTATATTGTGAAACCATTACCTCGCCATAAGCGCCGACTGTACGTATTACAAAATAATCGCCCCTGTTTGTTTTAGGAAGAAAAAGTGCTTTGCTAAAACAATCCGAAGATTCACAAATTGGGCCAACAACATCATACTTTTCTTCCGGCCCAACACTCGAAATATTCTCAATTTTATGGTAGGCCTGGTATAAGGCAGGACGAATTAAATCAGTCATTCCGGCATCAACAATTGCAAATTTTGTGTTAACACCTTCTTTAATATAAAGGACTTTGGTTATTAAATTACCCGCCTGGGCCACCAATGACCTTCCAAGTTCAAAATGTACTTTTTGGTTAGGTAATACATCCAGAAAAGTTTTAAACAATCTGAAATATTCTTCAAAATCCGGAACCGGTTTTAAATCAGGATTATAATAATCAACCCCCAATCCACCTCCTACATTGATAACCTTAGGAAAAATATGATGTGAAATAAACCATTTTTGAATTTCATTTACCCTGATGCACAAATCCTTAAAAGTATCCAATTCGGTAATTTGCGATCCAATATGAAAATGTAAACCCTCAAGTTTTACATTTTCCATATGTTTCATTGCTGAAGTTACCTTCTCTAAGTCCCATTGGTTTATGCCAAATTTATTCTCCTCCAGTCCGGTTGTTATGTAGTGATGTGTATGTGCATTTACATTTGGATTAATCCTAAGCGCCACAGGAACCACCTTACCCTTTTGGGTTGCTATTGTATTAATTACCTCAAGTTCGGGAACCGACTCCACATTAAAACATGAAATATTACTATCAATACCAAGCTCTATTTCCCAATCTGACTTTCCCACTCCTGCAAAGACAATTCCAGATGGGTCAAAACCTTCATCCAGGGATTTTTTTACCTCAAAACCACTAACACAATCAATTCCAAAACCTTTTTTGCGTATTGCACCAAGCAAACGTGCATTGGCATTGGCTTTAATTGCATAATGAACTATAAACCCATATTTATCAGCCTCATTTTTTACTACATCTAAAGTTTGCTCAAGCAAACCCATATCATAATAGTAAAAAGGAGTTTGTATATTACTAAATTTCTCAACCGGATATCTGTTGTTCATCCTTTTATCCTAAAAAATTAATATTCCTAAAAAAGTTTTGCGCTCAGGGCCTTTAAAGCTTCAATCTTATCATTTGACTGAACAAGGATTGAAACATTATGGTTGCTTCCACCATATGATATCATCCGAATTGGGATATCTTTTAAAGATTCAAAAATTTTGTTGGCATATCCCTTTTTTTCGCCAACAAGGTCGCCAACAACACAAATAATCACCATATTACGGTCAACTTCAACTGTCCCGAATTTTTTCAAATCATCAACAATTTCATCAACATGCCTGTCATTATCAATTGTCACTGAAACCCCTACTTCTGATGTTGTTATCATATCAATTGGCGTTTTATAAGATTCAAAAATCTCAAAAACCTTACGTAAAAAACCGTAGGCCAACAACATGCGGCCCGATTTTATTTTAATGGCCGTAATTCCATCTTTGGCAGCAATTGCAGTTATCCTGTCACGTGTTTGTTTTGATGAAATTAATGTACCAGGGGCCTTCGGGTCCATTGTGTTTAGTAACCTTACCGGTATATTTCCAAGCTTAGCCGGCAATACACTTGTTGGATGCAAAATTTTAGCCCCAAAATATGCCAATTCAGCAGCCTCATCAAACGATAATTCAGCAATTGATTTTGTGTTTTCAACATACCGGGGGTCATTGTTATGCATTCCGTCAATGTCGGTCCAAATCTGAATTTCATCTGCAACAACTGCTGCCCCAATTAATGATGCTGAGTAATCACTACCCCCCCGTTGCAAATTATCAATTTCCCCAAAAGCATTGCGGCAAATATACCCTTGTGTTATAAACATTTCACAATCAGGATACTGTTCAAGTAATTTATTCAGGTTTTCCCTTATATAAACCGGATCGGGCTCATTATTCTGATCAATCCGCATATAATCAAGAGAAGGCAGAAGAACTGAATTGACCCCAATTTCATGCATATAAAAGTTAAACATGGCAGTTGAAATTAATTCGCCCTGTGCCAGAATAGTTTTCTCCTCAAAAATGGTAAAAAGATCCTTTGTAAAGGATTTTATATAATTAAAATGAGCTGTTATTAATTCAAAACCCTTTTGTTTAAACTCTTTCGTTGAATAAAGAGCTTCAACCTCATCAATATATTTAAGTTCAAGCTTATTTATTACTTCATTGGCACCGTCATGATTCTTCTTGTTCAAATAGTTGGCTATTTCAACCAAACTATTTGTTGTACCAGCCATGGCCGAAAGTACAATAATTTTTCTATCGCCATCATTAACAAGGCTGGCAACATCCTTAATACGCTGGGCAGTTCCTACTGAGGTACCACCAAATTTTAAAACTTTCATCCGACAATAATTTTAACATAAGAGTTTATAGCTTTCAAATTTTCTGAAAAAGGCTGACATAATCATTCGGTACAGCCATTACCAGCTAATGATATTTATCTGTAATTCCGTATAAATCGTGATAAATTGCGCTTGTTCACAATAATTTTATAGATTACCGGATTTATTAAAATCACGGGTGCAAATTTAATTTAAACAAACAATTAAATAAAAAAATAATATTTTTTTGACTAAAAAACTTACAGTTTGTTAAATTTTTATCCCTGTTATTATTAATATTCTATTTTTCCTTATGGTATATAAACCTCAAGGATTCTTGTTTTATTAACAGGTACAAGGTTAATTTGTTTTAACTCAGCAGGGATCAATGCCGTTTCACCCTTATTAATATCAACTTTTAATCCATCACCATATACAATTTCAGCTTTTCCATCAATACAAATAAATATTACAAATGAATCAAGATGATAATAATCAAGCCCAATTGGTTTATCAGCTTCAATTATACCTGTAATAAAATACCTTGACTCAACTACCTTGCTAACTTTATTTGTACTTACGGAATATTTGGTTTTATAGCTTTCAGGCACCTTGTAATCAATAACATCCATTGCCTGCTCTACATGAAGTTCACGGCTGTTTCCGTCCTTATCCTTCCTGTTAAAATCGTAAATACGATATGTAATATCAGAAGCCTGCTGAATTTCAGCAAGAAGTATCCCTGCCCCTATGGCGTGAACCCTTCCGGCAGGCATAAAAAAAACATCACCGACGGTAACAACATGTTTTGCCAAAAACTTCTCAAGTGAATTTTGTTCAACTGCTTTAACATACTGTTCCGGTTTTATTTCCTCTTTGAACCCACTAATGAGATAAGCATCTTTGTCGGCCTGCATTACATACCACATCTCTGTTTTACCAAATGAACTATGCCTTACAGCAGCTAATTCGTCTCCTGGATGTACCTGGATAGAAAGAGCCTCCCTAGCATCAATAAATTTTATCAGTAGCGGGAATTCATTCCCAAAGCGTGAATAAACCTTATCTCCAACCAAATCACCCATATATACTTCAATAAGTTCATTCAAATCATTTCCCTGCAAAAATCCGTTCCCAACCAGCGAAACATTATCCTTTACACCCGACAACTCCCAGCTTTCACCAACATTTGGAATATTGCCTGTTTGCTTTTTCAAAACAGAATTAAGTTTAGTTCCTCCCCATATGGTGTTTTTAAAAATGGGTTTAAATTTTAAGGGATATAATTTAGTTGTCATTATTGATTTTTTTTACAAAGATATATAGAACCAAAAGAATACTTTTTAAAAAAACCCGCTTTATTAGGATTTTTTAAGGCTTTTACATTATCAATGATTATTTTTGAAAAAAAAAAATGATCATTAAAAATGCCCGGTTTTTACAAAGTAACCAGTGGGTTTCTAAATGCCCGGCACCAAATAAACCTGAATTTGCCTTTATTGGTCGCTCTAATGTTGGCAAATCATCGTTAATTAATATGCTTTGTCAGTCAAAAAACCTGGCAAGAACATCGTCCACTCCGGGTAAAACCCAGCTCATAAACCATTTTATAATTAACGAAGAGTGGTATCTTGTAGATTTACCAGGATATGGTTATGCAAAATTGTCAAAAGTAAAAAGAGAAGTTCTTGGTAAAATGATTACTGAATACGTAATGAACAGAACTAATTTAATTTGTCTTTTTGTATTAATTGATATCCGCCACGAACCTCAGTTTATTGATTTGGAATTTATTAACAAAATGGGTGAAAGCAATATTCCTTTTGCAATAGTATTTACAAAGGCCGACAAAATTGGCATGGCAAAAAGTGAAATACAGGTTGAAAAATACAAACAGGAATTGCTTAAAAACTGGGAAGAGCTCCCCCGGATTTTTATAACTTCAGCAGCAAAAAAAATTGGTAAACCTGAAATACTAACATTTATTAATGATGCCATGGAAAATTGGGACCCGGATATTGCTGTGGGCAAATAATCAAATGATATTACCATTGTTTAGAAAAATATATGGCTAATTTATTTAATCCGGTGGGTATAAATCAAAAAAAAATGAAACACCCATGTTTTGCATAAACAACTTGTCCCTAATTTTCGCGAAACACCAATGAATAGAAGATCGACGAAGTCAAAATATCAAAGATGGGGTTCTCCGGCAATAATGGGACAAGCTATCCGACAATTTTAAAAACAAATTATTTACGGATTTAAAAAGGGATTAAGGCATATCAGTATATTGGCAGTTTAAAAAATAAACAGGCAACATCTCTTTAAAAACTTTAAATCAAAAAATAAAAAGTAAAACAATATTCAATAGATTTGCAAAATCTTAATTCAAACCTGGCTTCGATAGCATAAATTACAACAATATGTTAATTCTGTTATTGAGTGAATGGTTATTTAACTATCTTTGTTCGAAAAGAATATTTTTACAATAATCTGAAAAACAGCGAATTAATGCCACCCAAAGCACCAATAAAAATTTTCTCAGGAACACAAACCCGCTATCTGGCAGAAAAAATAGGCCTTTGCTCAGGACGTGAACTAGGGAATGTTTATCTAGTTCATTTTAGTGACGGAGAGTTTGCAACAGCTTTTGAAGAGACTGTTCGTGGGTCACATGTTTTCCTGGTTCAATCAACCTTTCCGCCAACCGATAACCTTTTTGAATTATTAATGATGATTGATGCTGCAAAAAGGGCATCAGCTTATAAAATAATTGCAGTAATACCATATTTCGGCTTTGCCCGTCAGGACAGGAAGGACCAACCAAGAATATCAATAGGGGCAAAACTTGTAGCCGATATGCTCTCAACAGCAGGAGTAAGCAGGGTTATAACAATGGATTTGCATGCCGACCAGATTCAGGGGTTCTTTGACATTCCGGTTGACCACCTTTATGCCTCAAGTATTTTTGTTCCGTTTATTCGTCAGCTTGGGCTGGAAAATTTAGTGGTTGCATCACCCGATGTAGGTGGAACCAAAAGAGCCAACACCTATGCAAAATTCCTTGAAACACCCATGGTTATTTGCCATAAATACAGGTCAAAAGCCAATGTAATTGATGAAATGCGCATAATTGGAGAGGTAGAAGGAAAACATGTGGTTATTATTGATGACATGGTTGATACGGCCGGAACATTATCAACTGCCGCCGATATGATGGTTGAACAGGGGGCGCTTAGTGTAAGGGCATTTGCCACCCATCCCGTCCTTTCAGGGCCTGCATATGAAAGAATCGAAAACTCCAAACTAACAGAACTTTATGTTACCGACTCAATTCCTCTTAAAAGAGAATCTTCAAAAATAAAAGTTCTGAGTGTTGCCCAGTTGTTTTCAGATACAATTGATAAAGTATACAATTACCAATCCATAAGTACACAATTTGTTATTTAATTATTATATTTGCAGCCCCTTAAAGGGGATCGTGTGATGGGAGATTAAGGATTTACATCATCCGAACTTAATTTTGAGTAGCACAAATTAAATTATGTAATATGCAAAAAATTGAAATTAAAGCATTTAAGAGAGAAAACCTTGGTAAAAAAGCTACCAAACAACTTCGCAACAATGGTGAGGTTCCTTGTGTAATTTACGGAGGTAAAGATGTTGTACATTTTTACTCAACCGAAAACGAATTCAAAAACCTGATTTACTCTCCTCATGTGTATCTGGTAACATTAAATGTTGATGGAACCAAATATGACGCCATAATTAAAGACCTTCAGTTTCATCCTGTTTCTGGCAGAATGTTACATGCTGACTTTCTTCAGATTTCTGATGATAAGCCAATTACAATTGAAATTCCGGTTAAATTGGAAGGACTTGCCGAAGGTGTTAAAAGCGGGGGTAAACTTCAACTCGAACAAAGAAAACTTAAAGTTAAAGGTTTAGCCAAAAATATTCCTAATGAACTTTTAATTAATATTTCAAGCCTTGGATTGGGTAAAGTTATTCAGGTTGGAGATTTAAATTACAATAATCTGGAATTGCTGAATGCAAAAAATTCAGTTGTTGTTTCTGTTAAACTTACAAGGGCAGCTCGCGCAGCTTCTCAACAAAAAGGTTAATATAACACTTCTAATTTTAAACCTCCATATTACATGTATGGGGGTTTTTGTGTCTTTAATAAATTCTATTATCAATGTTCAGGAGAATCATCGGATATTTTTCCAGACAAAAAATCACCCCTTTAAAGGAAGATGTAAATCCAAATATGAAATATCTTATAGCAGGATTAGGTAATATTGGGAGTGAATATGCACATACCAGGCATAATATTGGTTTCAATATTTTAGATTCCCTGGCCAAATCAGAAAGTTTAACTTTTCAGGACCTACGTTATGGAGCTATTACCGAATATAAATTTAAAGGACGTATTTTTTTACTACTTAAGCCAAATACCTATGTTAACCTAAGCGGCAAGGCAATAAGCTACTGGGTCCAAAAGGAAAAAATTAATATTGAAAACCTTTTGGTAATAGTTGATGATATTGCCATTCCTTTCGGAACTCTCAGGATAAAAACAAAAGGAGGTGATGCAGGTCATAATGGATTGAGGAGCATACAGGAAGTTTTGGGACATAATAATTATGCAAGATTGCGTTTTGGGGTTGGTGATAATTTCCGTAGAGGCCACCAGGCAGATTATGTACTCGGAAACTGGGATACTAATGAGCAAAAGGCACTTCCCGAAAGAATTGACAAGGCAATTGAAATAATAAAAAGTTTTGGTACAATTGGGGCGCATCAATCTATGAACCTTTACAACAATAAATAATGTGTTAATATGAGCACTGACCAAATACGATTGGACAAATTTCTTTGGGTTGTTAGGCTTTTCAAAACAAGAAGCCAGGCTGCCGAAGATTGCAAAAAAGGTCGTGTTCTGGTTAACGGAATGCCGGTTAAATCATCACGTTTAATTAAAATTGGTGATGAAATCTCAATTAAAGAAACTCCTGTTTACAGAATGTTTAGAGTGATTGGGATATCAGACAAAAGGATGGCCGCCAAATTAACACCAGCTTTTATTATTGATATAACCCCTGCCGACCAATTGGAATTACTTGAACTTACCAGGCTGGCAAATAAACTTAACAGACAAAGAGGTTTGGGAAGGCCAACCAAAAGGGACAGACGTGATTTGGATAATTTTATGGAAGGTAGTGAAGAGTAATATATAATCGCATATTACCATTAAGCTGGTTAATTATCCCAAGTTTATTAGTAAACAATAATCTTCAAAACCGGCAACCAATAATTATAAATGCCAGCTTCTTTAAAATAATTTGGAAGTAATTGTATTATTACTAATTCCTGAAAAAATTTATGCATACTGCTTACCAACTTAAAAAAAATAATATAGCCGAGTATATTTTATACATGTGGCAAATTGAAGAGTTAATAAGAGTTTACAATTGTGATATTACCCTTATTGTTAAATCATTAGTTGCAAAGGATAATTTACCCGAAAGTTCAAAAACCGAATTAACTGAATGGTGGGATAACCTTATTGAATTAATGAAAATGGAGGGTAAGGAGAAAGCCGGTCACCTGCAATTTCTGATAAATATGGTTAATGACATAAACAACCTTCATTTAATGCTATTATTGAATACAAGCCACTTAACATACACCAGGCGGTTTCAGTTTATTGAACCTATTATAAGAGAATTGGAAATGAAATTGGACCCTAAACCACAAAATGATATAGAGTTGATGTTAATTGCCTTATATAACTCAATATGTTTCAGGCTTAAGGGGATTGAAATTTCAGAGGGGACAAATGAAGCCATTAAGCTATTTGCTGATTTTTTGGCCCTTCTTTCAAATATGTATAAAAAAGATCAGGAAGGAAAACTGTTCAATGATGAGCCAACCTAATTGCCAAAAACCACCTAAACCATTTTTCATAAAACCTGAAAAAAACTAAGGTTAACAAAATCAAAATTTGCCAGAAATTAACTAACCCGGTGCAGGCAAAATAAATGATGAACCTTAAAAAAATATTGGTAAATAAATAGGGTTTTCTAATCACATATTAATTTACAAACCCTGATATAATATTATTTATGCAATAACATCCGGTATTAACTTTAATGGTTAATACAGATTTTATTATTCAGTCATACATTAACATGATAAAATAAAACCATTTAACCCAAATAGCAATTATTGCGTTTGCCAAACCAGTTATGACGGTTTCGGGCTACTATGGCATACATAAACATTAAAAATCTTTTTGGTAATAGAGCTGCCAATGTAGCAGGGAAATGCCACCAACCACTCAGGTTTTTAATTATTAACACAATTGCATCAGCACCTTTATAAATATTACCATTTGAAATTAGTATTACTCCATCAGGAACTTCATTTAAAAGATTGTTTTCTTCCAGAATAAACTTTCCCCTTTCTGATTGGAATGGAATTATACTAATTGGTTTATTATGGTTTTTTATCATTTTTTTTACGAAACAACTGCACAAAACGCAAAAACCATCGAAAACAATTATATCATTTCCCATATCAAAAAATTATGGATACTCTTTATAATGTAACAATTCTTAATGCATATAAGTTTTCATAATAATAAGGATGGCAATTAATAAAAAAGGGCACAACCTGCGCCCTTTTATTACTATTTAAAATCACTACTGTCCGATAAATTTTTCGATAAGATGCTATAATGCCAACTAATTGCGGTGTCCCTACAGGACACTGAAAATTGGGGTCGATTCATCTTTACCGATATTCTGTACCTGACGGCACAGTACCGTTAGGGACTAAAGATCGGTAAAACACTTAATTGAGAATTGAACTTTTGTCTCGTTAGGGACAAAACAACTTTTTATCGGATAGTAGTGATTTAAAATATTAAACCCTATCGTCTGACAACCATATCAACCCTGCGGTTAACAATTCTTCCAATTTTTACCGATAATTCTGTTTCAACGGCCAACGGAAACTTACTCCCCATAGGTATAACTTCTATATTAGCGTCATTTGCACCAAGCTCATTTACTAAAAAATCAACTACAATATTGCATTGTTTTCTACTATTTTCTATTTGGTCCCCAGATTCATCTGCCGGTACATGTCCGTAAATTTCAAGTATTGCGCCTGGATGATGTTTCATTTGAACCACTGCCTCAGCCATCAATACCTTATCTTCAGTATCAAATGAAGGATGTCCTTCATCAGGAAAGAAAATGGTCCTTACATGCTCGGTTTCATAAAGAACCGTTAGAGATTCCTTTATTATAACTGAATCTTTTTTAATTACCCGGCCTTCCTTTGCTTTTTTTATTTCATCCTCAAGCTGTGTAATTTCATTAACCAAAGGATCTTTCTTTGGCCTTCCGAAAAGATTAAAGCCATATCCTCTGTATGTCCAGCGCATATGCCGCTTGTCTTTTTTTCCAATTTTATAACTTAAATGAAGCCCTGAAAAAAGATACCTGTCATTGGTCGAGCCTGTTAGAACATTGTCAAGATTATCACTTGCACAAAACCTCAAACTTGTTTCCCATGCAATATCAAAACTTTTATTAATACGGTACATTAATCCGGCAGTCATTGGCACCATAATTTCCATTCGGCGTTTTGTCTCTTTGTATGGATCATATGGATCATATCCAAATACCATATAACGCTCTGAACCTCCACCAAGATCGCTATCCTTAACTACTTCATCATTTGAAACAAAATGAAGACCAGACCTGAAAAAAGTGGCACCTGCTCCTATTTTAATATATAGGTTCCACCTGTCGTTTATTGGACCTGGCGAGGCGGTAAGCTGGTTTATAAAAAACACTGCACTTAGTGACCCCTCCCGAAAATCTCCTGTAAAATAATATGGTCCTTTTTCACCATACATTTTGCCCGATAAATACTGCAAATCCAACGCTATTGATGGAAAAAACTGCTTACTTACAATTACCGACGGTCCAAAATATACTTTTTTATCAGGAAAAACTGAAAAATCAGTAATATCAGTGTACATAACAATAGGGCCATATCCAGCCGTAACAGCCCATGAATTAAACTTTTTCTCGGCCGAATAACGCATTTCTTCTGAAATAATACGTTTGTCGGTTTGCCTTGTTTGCGATGACAAGCCCGATGAAACCCCAAGCAACAACAAACAAATAAAAATCCTCATTTCAAACCTGTTTTATTCGGTAATTTGAAAAATATCAACCCTGCGGTTAACCAAATGGATTCCTCTTGGAGCATTAGTTCTGGTATCGCTAAGTAGCTCTGTTTTCCCTTTTGGTTCCATTTCAAACCGTGATGCCTCAATGCCATAATCGTAAACCAGAGTTTCAATAACAGCCTTACACCGATTTCTGCTCAAACGTTCATTATATTCAAAACTACCCCTATCGTCACAATAACCCTGTATTAATAGCTTTTCTTCCGGATTGTTCCGCATAAACCTTGCTACATTGGCTATTGTTCGGTGTGCCCGGGGTGTTAATTCATATTTATCAAACTCAAAAAATACCGAAGATGAAAATAGTTCAATCTTTATGGTTTGTTGAGTTTGTATTAATGTAGTATCACCCTGCATACTATCTTTTGCAGCAAGTAAACTTAATTCCTTGCGAAGAGAATCAAGTTTTTGGGCCAACGGGTCCTTTCCCCTGCCCCTTTCATAGGAGAGGTTAAAATCTTTATAAGTCCATGACGAATGCCGTTTATTCTTCTTCCCTATTTTGTAAGTTACTGAGAATGCTGAATACATATAGGAATCATTGTCGGCACCTGTCATATCAACATCCAGATTATCGGCAACCAGGTTGCGTAAGGTGGTTTCAAAACCCAAATCAAAGCTTTTGTTAATCCTGTACCTTAACCCTAAACCTATTGGAACAATAATCTCGCTTTGCCGTTTTAGTTTTTCTGTTGGGTTATCTCTTTTATATCCCATCACCAGAAAATCAGTTCCGTTCCAGTCTGCGTAATTTGTTGGATATCTGCCCAGTGCACCTGAACCTCCAAATATTTCATCTACTGTCAAATGCCTGTTAGTTCCCTGTTCAAGCATTGCAGACCTGAAATGGTTTACACCAATTCCTAATTTTGCATAAACATTCCATTTATCGCGCATGGGGCCTCCAAGAATAAGTTGATTGAGATAAGCATTTAAATTCAATGTAATTTCCCTGAAGTCTCCATCAAAATATCTGTTATATTTTTTGCCATACATACCGGCCATCAGAAAATTGGCATCAACAGCCCATGAGCGCCCAAATTGCCGGGCTATGTTTAAAGATGGGCCAAATTTCCAGTTACCTGATGGAAACATGGTATAATCAATAACATCGGTGTAATAAATTACAGGCCCATACCCAAGGGTAACCGACCAAACATTATACTTATTACCCTTTTTGTAAACCTGTTCCTCCTCAAGGTTACCAAAATCAATTTGAGAAAAAGTATTTGATACCCCAATTAAAAAGGCAATTATAGTTAGTAGATTTTTCTTCACAAGTTTGATGTTTAGTTAATGTAATAAGCCTGATGAATAATATCCCATTTGCGAATAGAAAAAGGCGGGTGTTCCACCTTTAAATAATCTTATAATTAATATGCTTCTAAAAACAAAACTCCTTAATACTTTTAAAACAAATAAATCATTTAATATATTTTAGTACCCTTAATAATTGCTAAAATGATTGTTATACTGATTATTATGCTATAACAAAACTACATATAATTAGATTCTAAAAAACTATATAATAATATATTTTTTTACAAATCCCCTCATTTTTTACACCAAATATTTTCAATTTTTGATATAAATCAAATTCATCGGATTAGGACACAAATTTGGCTGTTAAATATAAAATGCTGAAAAATCAAACCCTGCAACAATAACAATCTGGACCGTAAAATACCTTTACAAATTCAAAAAAAAATCAACAAGGATAAATATTATGAAAAACAATAAAACTGTTTTTATCCCAAATTACGCTTTGGGATTAAACAGTGAATTCAGAACAAGGCTGTAAGTTTTATAGAATAACGAACCAAGCATTTGTCTATTACTAAAAAATTCTAAGGCTGCGCGTAATAAAACTACTCATCTAAATAATATAAATTCAACCATTTAAGCATTAAAGACTCCCTAATGGGTAATTTGGGTTAATGTTTTTAAAGTCTAAAATTTATAGCTTCTATTTTAATTTGAAAATACAATGAGGCTCAAACCATTTTTATATAGAGATAATAATTCCCTAAACATTTAACTCAGATTGGCCAAAAGAGGTGTAAAAAAATGAATTAACCGGGTTAAACCCACATTATTAACGAAGTATGTCATCCTAATTCTTAATTGTATTTCACACTGATTTAAACCCAAATTTGTCTTTAGCCATTTTTTCTATTGACCGTCATTAGAAATTAATAGCCTTAAGTTATTGATTACATGCCTTCTATTTTGACAAATCGCTAAAGAAAAACTAAAAATTTGTAATCAGAAATGCTTACAAATTAAGTTTTTCTAAAGCAGCCTGTACCGACTATTCGGTAGGGTTAATCCCGGCTAAGTCATTAGTTCATTGCCTTTCTAATGACTAATCAGGGTTAAATATTTTGGAATCTAAAAAGGAAGGTTATTATCAAAAAACCCAGGTATAATCACCCGGGCCCTTCAAATTTATCAAACTATGGTACTTAATTTTTTATTTTATAATATTGTTTTTAGTCCTTTCTTTAAATATCGAAATCCCCTGTTCCATCCACAATATAAATTCTTTAACATCGGTATCAAATCCTCTTACCGGAACAGTTGTTTCACCGTTATGATCCAGGATCACATAAAGAGGCTGGCTATTACTTTGATAATGCTTTATTTGCATATCGCTCCATTTATTTCCAATGGTCCTTATTTTTTTTCCAGTAACATCAGAGACATATTGCTGCTCCTGGGGTAATACTTCACGGTCGTCAACATAAAGAGATATTAAAATAAATTCATTGGCTAAATTATTCCTAACGGTTGCATCTGACCATACCAAACTTTCCATTTTTCTGCAATTGGCACAACCTTTACCTGTAAATTCTAAAAATACGGGCTTTCCTTTTTCCTTAGCTATTTTAAAACCTTCATCGTAATCAGTATATTTAATTAATCCAAACGGACCGGGTTTGGCACTTTTACCAGCAGTTGTCAGTCCATTGGTTGAATCGCCCCTTATTACACTTTTCGTTAGTGTTAAATCAAAATCCTGTGTTATTGTTGATGGAAGAAATGAACTTATAGCCTTAAGAGGAGCTCCCCATAAACCAGGTATTAAATAAAAAACAAATGCAAATGTAGCAATTGATAATAGTAACCGCGGAACGCTCAGATAGGATAATTCACTGTCGTGCGCAAATTTAATTTTACCAATTAAATACAATCCCATTAATGAGAATATTGCAATCCATAAAACTAAAAATACCTCCCTGTCAAGAATTCCCCATTCGCCTACCGAATCGGCTACTGATAAAAATTTAAGAGATAATGCCAGTACAATAAAACCTAAAACAACCTTAACAGAATTCATCCAACCTCCGGATTTAGGAAGCGATTTCATTGCTGTTGGAAAAATTGCAAAAAGGGTAAATGGTATTGCCAATGCAAGGCTAAACCCAAACATACCTATTGCCGGGGAAAACAAATTTCCGCCCACAGCTGCCTCTACTAAAAGGGTTCCAACAATTGGACCTGTGCATGAAAACGAGACTAAAACAAAAGTTAACCCCATTAAAACTACTCCTATAAAACCTCCTGTTTTATCAGCAGTTTGATCAAGTGAATTACTCCATTTTGAAGGCATTGTTAATTCAAATGAGCCAAAAAAGGATGAGGCAAAGAAAACCAACAATGCAAAGAAAATAATATTAAAACCATAACTGGTTGACAGGTTATTGAGTTTATCAGCACCAAAAATCATTGCAATAGCCAATCCCAATACCACATAGGCAAAAATTATTGTTAACCCAAATGTAAATCCATCACTAAACGCTTTAACCCTGTTGTTTGCATTTCTAAGGAAGAAACTCACAGTTAAGGGTATCATAGGGAAAACACATGGAGTAAGTAACGCGGCCAAACCCCCTAAAAATGAAAACCAAAAAATTGACCATAAACTTTTTTCAACATCGCCCGTTTCATTGGATACGGGTTTTGAGATTGAACCTGTCATATTACCATTATCAATATTAACCGGTAAATCAGTAACAGCCTGTTCTTCTGATGTATTTACCCCGGGTACCTGCAATTCGAAATCAACCTGGTCGGGTGGCAGGCACCTTGAGTCATCACAAGCCATAAATTCAACAAACCCTTTAATTACAAAAGCATCAGACGTTTTAACCTCAACTCTTTGTGTTATTTTAGCCGAATTGGAAAAGTAACCCACCTCCATTTGAAACGATTCATCATAGCTTAATACAGCTTTTGGCTCTTCGGTTAATTTTCCGGTGGGTGTAAATAAATCCGACGAATCAAAATTCAATGATGTAGGAACGGGCCCACCATCAGGGATATTTGTTGAGTACAAATGCCAGGGCTTTTCAATTAAAGCAATGGCAGTAATATCAACATGCTTATTATCAATACGATTAATTGAAAACTTCCAGGTAACAGGTTTTAACACCTGCGAGGTAATTCCTGTTGTAAATGCTAATACAAACAGAAGAATTATTGCAGTTTTATTTCTCATATTCAATTTTTATTAATACATAATTATTTATGTATAAATATAGATATTTATATTTGATATAATATCACAGCAATCTAAAAAAACTATGCTAAAATTACAAAAAAGCAAAAAAAAGTCGAACTCATTTGAGATCGACTTTTTTTTTATTTTTATCAGTTATCTTGAACTCCAATAACGTAAGAGCATCTGAAGGTTTCACTTTAACACCAAAACCTAATTGCCATTTCCATTTCAACACCTGAGAAGGAAATCCTTTTTTTAAATATGCATATAGGTATGGATGAACCCACAAGGTCAAATCCTTTAATTTCAGTTGTTCCACAACTAACCGGAGACTATTGTCAACTTCTTCTGAAAACAGAATAGTTGGTGCAACGGTACCTTCTCCAAAACACGATGGACATTTTTCAGTAGTATCAATATGCATTTCGGGACGTACTCTTTGCCTGGTAATTTGCATTAATCCAAACTTACTTAGGGGTAATATATTATGTTTGGTTCTGTCCAAAGCCATTGCTTCTTTCATTTTTTCAAACACTTTTTGCCTGTGATCTGGATCCTGCATATCAATAAAATCAACAACAATGATCCCTCCCATATCACGCAAACGCAACTGCCTGGCAATTTCATCGGCTGCAGCAAGGTTAACATCCAAAGCATTGGTTTCCTGGTCGGCTGCAGTTTTGGAACGGTTTCCGCTATTAACATCAATAACATGAAGCGCTTCGGTATGTTCAATAATAAGGTACGCTCCACTTTTAAAAGAAACCGTTTTGCCAAATGAAGCTTTAATTTGTTTTTCTACTCCGAATTGATCAAACAGGGTTACATCACCAGAGTGTAGTTTAACGATTTTTTCGCGTCCAGGGGCAATTAACTCCACATAATCGCGCATTTCCCTGTAAACATCAGGGTTGTTAACATAAATTGCATGAAAACTGGGGTTAAACAAATCTCTTAAGAAAGAGGATGTTCGGCCCATTTCTCCAATAACCAGTCCGGGAGAACGGGCTTCCCTTAACTTCTGAGATGAATCCTCCCATCTTTTTGTTAACGTACGCAATTCCTTATCGAGTTCGGCAACCCGCTTACCTTCAGCAACCGTACGAACTATCACTCCGTAATTTTTTGGTTTAATGCTCATCAGAAGCCTTTTAAGGCGACTTCTTTCTTCAGGCATTTGAATTTTCTGACTAACAGATACCCTGTCGGAAAAGGGGATTAAAATAAGATTTCGGCCTGCAATCGAGATTTCAGATGTTAACCGTGGCCCCTTTGTGGAAATTGGTTCTTTGGCAATTTGAACCAACACTTCCTGTCCGGCAGAAAGAACTTGAGAAATTGTACCGTTTTTATCAATGTCATTTTCCGGTTTTAGTTTGTGCAACGCTGGTACTCCTTTTTTTGCGGTGGCCTGGGATACATATTTCTGCAGGGTACGGAATTGGGGCCCAAGATCAAGATAATGTAAAAAAGCATCTTTTTCGTAACCTACATCAACAAATGCGGCATTTAAACCCGGCATTATTTTTTTTACTTTCCCAAGATAAACATCGCCAACGGCAAACTGAACATTGCTATGTTCCTTCCTGAGTTCAACAAGTCGCTTATTTTCAAGAAGGGCTATAGTAAGCTCATTTGGAGTCACATCAACAAATAGTTCAGCACTCACTATAATATTAATTGGTTTAAAATCATTTCAAAGAACGTTAATAACAAAACAAAAGAACAAACAGACTTTTCTGTTTGTTCTTAAATTCCTTGTAAACAGACTATTTCTTTTTCTTATGTCTGTTTTTTCTTAATCTTTTTTTCCTTTTGTGCGTGGCCATCTTATGCCGTTTTCTTTTTTTACCGCTTGGCATAACGTTTCATTTTAAAATGTTATAAATCTTACTTCACATAATTCTTCACCTTAACAACGAAGCTCTTAGATGGTTTGAAAGAAGGAATGAAGTGCTCAGGAATAATAATAGTAGTATTTTTTGAAATGTTACGTGCAGTTTTTTCAGCCCTTTTCTTAACAATAAAGCTACCAAAACCACGGAGATAAACATTTTTTCCTTTTACCAGATTTCCTTTAACTGTTTCCATGAAAGCTTCAACAGTTCTCTGTACTGTAACTTTTTCAATTCCAGTATTTTTCGAAATCTCGTTTACAATATCAGCCTTTGTCATTTCTTTAAAATTATTTAATTATCAGTTATTTAGAGACTCTTTCTAAAAATTCAGAATGCAAATATAAATGGTTTTATTTTCAAAAAAAAACTATAAGCCCAATTTTTGTATAATTTTTTAAAAATGACCTGTTTCATGATATTTTCTTTAAAAAAAACTATGATAAACATGACTTTTGTCACCTGTTTTCATTTTTAACCCTTTACTACTACACTATTTTACAATTCTATACCCTTTTATAATTTTTAGTTAGTACACCGTACTTTATTAAGAAACATGTTCAATAAAATTTAGATATTGACTTTTAAAACTTTAACCTGTTTCAACCGGATTAATCAAACACTTTTAATTGTTACATTTGATAGGTAATTAGAAGTTTTGTAATTTAGCTACCTGTTAAATCCCTAATCCAGTTAATTTTGCAGCTATGTCAGTAAACAAAGTAATTTTAGTGGGCAACGTGGGTAAAGACCCAGAAGTCAGATATTTCGACAACGATCAGGCTGTTGCAAATTTCACTCTTGCAACAACCGAACGCGGGTTCAAAACGCGCGACGGTCAGGAAATTCCTGACAGGACCGAATGGCATAATATTGTTGCATGGCGTGGGTTGGCAAAAATTGCCGAATCATATATAAAAAAGGGAACCCAAATATATGTTGAAGGTAAAATACGGACCCGATCATACGACGACCCAAATGGGGTGAAAAAATACGTAACCGAAATTTATGCTGAATCAATACAGCTTTTAGGGCGAAAACCAGGAAGTGATAGTGCCGCTCCGTCAAATATCCAACAACCTTCACAACAGGCATCTCAAAATTCAAGATCCCAGGTATTTGATCAGCAGTCAGCTGGGGAAGATAATTTTCTGAATGGAAATAACAGTGTTGAAGACGATCTTCCATTTTGATGATTTATGTTTAACTAAATTAAGAATCTAATTGGAAGCAGATCCATCAGTTATACTACCAGTTTTATTAAATCAAATTATTGGTTTTTTACCCGTTACAACTGGAATTTTAATTGCAATTTTTGTTACCGTTTTTCTGTTAATTAGCTCGGCTCTCATTTCAGGTTCAGAGGTTGCCTACTTTTCACTTAAGGCAAATGATATTTCAGACCTGAAAGAACATAATAGCAGTTCGGGTAATCTTGCACTGCAACATCTTGAAAAACCGGAATTACTTCTTGCTACAATTTTAATCGCCAATAATTTTGTAAATGTCGGTATTGTTATTTTATCGTCATTTATAGCCACCGGGCTTGTGGTTATAAACCAGCCCGGGGCAATAAAATTCATATTTGAAGTAATTTTTATTACTGGAATGATCCTGTTTTTTGGTGAGATTCTGCCTAAAGTTTATGCCGGCCAGTTTCCGAAAAGATTTGCATCATTTATGGCATTCCCGCTATTACTTATAATACGTTTATTTAAACCAATCAGCAATTTAATGGTTAAAACAACGAATATTGTAAACCGGAGAATTGCCAAAAGAATGAAAAATATTTCACTTGACGATATTTCACATGCCCTTGAACTTACCGGAGATGAACTTAAAGAAGGTAAGCATCTTCTTAAAGGCATTGTTACTTTTGGAAATATTAATGTTGTGGAAATAATGACATCGAGGGTAGATATTGTTGATGTTGATTGTAAAAGCGAACTCTCAAAAGTTATTTCGGTAATGGTTGAATCAGGGTACTCACGAATTCCGGTTTTTGAGGATGGCCCCGATGATGTAAAAGGGGTATTATATGTAAAGGACCTTTTGCCACACATTGGAAAGGATAATACTTTTAAATGGCAAACTTTAATAAGACCGGCATACTACGTTCCTGAAACCAAGAGAATAAATGATTTGCTTAAGGAGTTTAAAACCAATAAAATCCACATGGCAGTTGTTGTTGATGAATATGGTGGAACAGCGGGGATTGTTACTCTTGAAGATATTCTTGAAGAAATTGTTGGGGAAATTAATGATGAACTCGATGAGGAGGAGATGACCTTTTCTCTTCAACCTGATGGCTCATACATATTTGAAGGAAAAACCCTGTTAAAGGATTTTTTCAGGATTACAAACATCAACGAGGAACACTTTGACAAAGTATTGGGCGAAGCTGAAACCCTGGCCGGAATGTTACTCGAAATTAAAGGCAATATTCCTGCAAAACATGAAACCATTGAAACTGGTTTATATGCCTTTACAATACTGGCAGCCGATAACAGAAGAATAAAAAAAATAAGGTTTACTCAAAAAAAAACAATAAAATAATGCCCAGATATTTAATTGGTTTTATTACTGTATTAACCACTGTTCTTTTTGTTTCAGGAGGGTGTACACAAACCTATACGCCTAAACCCCGTGGTTATTTCAGAATTGACCTCCCTGAAAAAAATTATAGCAGTTTTGATTCTGCTTTTCCTTACCAATTGGATTACCCTGATTATGCTGTAATTAATCCCGACAAATCTTCTTCGGAGCCATATTGGATTAATGTTGTTTTTCCACAATTTAAGGCAAAAATCCATATTACCTATAAGCCAGTTAAAAACAATCTGTACGAAATACTTGAAGACAATATAAAATTAGCATACAGCCACGTTGTAAAAGCTGATGCAATTGAGGATTTTGTTTTCACAAACGAAGAAAATAATGTTTATGGAATGGTATTTCAGATAAAAGGTGATGCTGCTTCGCCGGTCCAGTTTTTTGCCACCGATAGCGTTAATCATTTTTTACGCGGGGCCTTATATTTTCAAAGCCGGCCTAACAAAGACTCCCTTGCACCTGTTGTAAATTTTATTACAACCGATATTTTCCACTTAATGGAAAGTATAAGGTGGAAAAGCAATTAATAGTCATGCCTGTTGAATTTCAAAAACAAAATGCAGATAACAGCCTGGTTGCAGTTTGGAGGATTACTGAAACCGAAGATGAACTTACAGATATAATACCATTTAATAAAGAAATGGAGTATATGTTAACAAAGTTAACATGCCCAAACCGAAAACTTCAGTGGCTGGCATCCAGGGCTTTATTATATCAAATAGGAAGTTGTGTCCCGCATGTGCAGTACACCAAAACCGGCCAGCCATATGTTTCACAATCTGAACGAAGCATTAGCATTAGCCATACGAAAGGATTTGCCTCAGTTGCCATTTCTTCAAAAGTTACAGCCGGGGTTGATATTGAATACCCGTCGGAACGTATTTCACGCTTATCATTTAAATATTTACATAGCAGCGAAGAATTATTCATTGAAGAAAATAAATCATCAATATATCACGCCCTTATTTGGTGTGCCAAGGAAACAATTTTTAAAATGTCGGCCCGGCCGGGCATTATTTTTAAAGAAGATATAAAGGTATTACCTTTTACCCCTGAACCCGAAGGAGATTTTTCAGTAATGTTCGATTCAAAAAATCAGGTTAATAAGCACAGGTTACTTTACAAAGTAACTAATGATTACTACCTTGTGTGGCACTATTAAGCTATAAAAATGATATATAATCAGATAGTTTCTAACCAATTAAACGGTAAAAAACAAATTGCTTTACTAATTGACCCCGATAAGGTTAATGATAAAACACTTGAATCATTATTTATGGAAATAAAAAACCAACCACCGGGCTTATTACTGGTGGGTGGCAGCCTGGTTTCAAATTCCATTGCTCCGTTGGTTAATTACCTTAAACAAAATATAAATGTGCCGGTGGTGCTATATCCGGGACACCCAACACATATTACAGCCGGTTTTGACGCAATACTTTTTCTATCAATGATTTCGGGACGAAACCCCGACTTATTAATTGGCAGTCATGTTGTTGCAGCTCCACTTATTAAACATCTGAACCTGGAAACAATACCAACCGGTTATATCCTTATTGATGGCGGCACACCCACATCGGTTGAGTATATTAGCCAAACAAAGCCAATACCTGCCAATAAAACTGATATTGCAGTGGCCACGGCAATAGCGGGTGAAATGCTTGGTCTTAAACTTATTTATTTGGATGCCGGAAGCGGAGCAAAAAACACGGTGCCTTTAAATATGATTGCAGAGGTAAAAAAAAATTGCACAGTTCCTATCATGATTGGAGGCGGTATAAATACACCGGAAAAACTAGTCGGTGCATTCCAAAATGGAGCCGATTTAGTCGTTATTGGCAATGCTATTGAAAAAGAGCCCCAACTATATAAAGAATTTATGAATGTGTTAGGGTAATTTATTTGGCCCTGGCAGCCATTATACCGCCTTCCTGTTTTATTGATTTAACTACTAAGCATCAAAATAGTAGGGTTAAAGATGTTCTCAAGTTTGAAACTATTGCTTCTGCTTACTTTAATCCCATATATTCTTATACAATAATATTATCCCAAATTTGTCTTTAGCCATTTTTTCTAATGGCCGTCATTAAAAAATTATAGTCTTAAGTTGTTGATTATGTTGTTTTTATTATGACCAATCGCTTAAGAAAAACTAAATATTAGTAATAAGAAATGTTTACAAATTAAGCCTTTCCTAAAGCAGCCCGCACCAGCCATACAGCAGGGTTAAACCCGGCTAAGCCATTAGTTAATAGCATTGCTTATAACTAACCGGGATAAATAGTAAAAGTATTAGCTCTGGTACAAATATCTTTTTTCAAAACTATAAACTGCTTTTTAATTTATTCACAATTCCTTAACAAGTTTTGGCTTCGACTTTGCATCGATTGGCGCTCTGTGCGAAGGGGAACTGGCGCGAACTGGCTAACGGCAAAACTACGATAAAAGAAAACGCTAATTACTGATTGACCTCATCGAACTGCGTTTTGCACTAACAAAGTAACAATTAGACAACCTCGCTTCGTGCTGTGCGGTGGAAGAACCAATTGTTTTTAATACTTTATACCCACCGCTTGTCTTCTGAATGACTGGTACAGATTGGCCTCCTTACCTATTTTAAAGTTTTCTGATAAACATGGGTAAAACTTTGCAACACCCAAATTAAAAATACTTTTCTTTATTTACAACGGATACAGAGGGTGTTGCAAAAAAGTGGTGAAAACTGGAGCGGCTCTATGTACATTATTTGTTCTGAAAGATGGCCGTTTTTTACAATTTTCTTTTTTTGGTTTTTGTTAATATTGGCTATGTGTTAATTTTATAAAATGGTTTAATTATATGGCATTGCACAGAATTGTTACGTTAACATTATTTGTTTATTGTTTAGTTACTGTTTCGGCACAGCAGGTTTTCCAAAAAGCACTTTCTCTTTCTGAGTATGAAATGGTGATAGAGGGAGAATTATTTCTGAACACAAACATTAAAACACCTGATGGAAATACTGATTACCAAATTGTTGCTCCAATAGAATTAGTGTTTAACCGCAACGATTTAAAAATTTTTTATAATAACCCACACGAGTACATATCGTTGTTTAAAATTTCTGAGCCAACCATGAAGCTCATTATTCGCGGGAAAAACGAAGCTTCGTCCGATAAAAAAATAATGAAGGGCTCTGAAACTTCTGCTTATCGCGATGGAGATGTTGTTATAAACAAACAGGCTAATGGCTTCTGTAGCAACAATGTTGAAGTTGATTTAATAATTGACGATTTCAGGAGACAGGTTGAGCAGAATAACAGGAACTTAAAATTTCAATTATTTATCAAGTGTGAATCAACTATAGGCTATCAAAAAAATGTAACAGGGAAAATACGTATCAACGATTTTGTTATAAAAGATGGCTTTTTTCTGGATATTAATATTCCTTATCCTTCTATTTATCACGATGATATTACCAATGAAATGACCAATAACGACCAGCTAATGCAAAGTTTTACGCAACATTATTTCAAAAATCTTCCTTCAATTGATTTTAATGAGCTGGCATCATTTTTAATTAACCCCAAAGGAATTGGGGAGTTTAATTTTGATGGTTTCTGGGGATCGAAAAACGGGCAATACAGACTTTCATATAATGGAAATTTTCGCTTAAGGGCCGGTTCTGTTAGAAAACACTGAATGCTTTTCGGGAATTGTTTTGTTTGTTATATTTAAAGCTATTAAAAGCCGATAAATACTTAACCCAACACTATGTTTATTCCCGAATTCAGGAAGCCTTCAGCCAATTGCGCTTCGCTTGTTAAAGAATATGTTTTTATGTATGCCTCGTCGGAGGAGGATTCGTATGCCGATAAATACATCCCCGATGGTTACGGTGCCATTGTGGTTAATTTTAAATCCACTGTTTTTGTTTCAGATGGGCAACATCGTGAACAAATGCCCGATGTGTTTTTTATCCCTGTTGTATCAAAATCAAAATTTATTGAGGTAAATGCCCCGTTCGATACCATTGTTATTTTTGTTAAATTATCGGTGTTGTCAGCTTTGTTTGGTATTGATTTTATGAAATTTAGTGATAAGCTGGTACAAACAATGGAAATATTTACTGGGTTTCCCGATTTGAAAGAGTTATGTGGGTTGAGCTCTATTGAAAAACGATTAGAAAAACTTGAAGAAATACTCCTTTTAATTCCCGGGTTAAATAATTATAAGCCCGATAAAATTGATGCCACTTATGATTTTATACTTAAAAACGGTGGATTAATGCCGGTTAAGCAAATTTTGGCCGATTTTAATATGCAATCAAGGTCTTTCAGGCGGCATTTTCAGCAACGGGTTGGATTAAATGCTAAAACCCTTTCGCGAATTGTAAGGTTTAATCATGTTTGGATGCAAGTGGATAAAAGCCGCACCCTTGATTTTTGGGATTTGGTTACTGATGGTGGCTTTTTTGACCAGTCACACCTGATTAACGACTTCAAGAAGATTATTGGTGAAACACCGCGTCGATTTTTCTCGCGTAATCTCGAACAGGTTTTATTTATTAGTGCTAAACCTGCTTTAACCAAAAAGCACGCTAATCATTCCTGCTCTTCACATAACCCTCATCAACAGCAAATTTAATAAGGGCTGCACTGTTTTTCGAGCCGGTTTTAAGCAATAGATTTTTGCGATGGCTATCAACTGTTAACTGGCTTATAAACAGTTTTTCGGCAATTTCGGTATTGGTTAAACCCTGAGCAATGAGGCATAAAACCTCAATCTCGCGTTTTGATAGTACAATGGCCTTATCGCTCAGTTGATTGATTTGTTGTTTAACCAACTTCGAGAACATTGGCTGATTTTGCCCGGCCAATCTTATTGCTTCGCGAATTTCGTCGGGGGTAGCATTTTTTAACAGGTATGAAATGGCGCCGGCATCCAGCATTTCTTTTATTAAATACTGCTGATTAAAAGTAGTTAATGCTATTACTTTAATTGGTTTTCCCGATGCCACTGCGTGTTTGCACAGCTCAATCCCACTGGTATCGGGCAACCGTATATCCATTAAAATTACTCCGGTTTTAAAGGTTTCAAACAGTTGTTTAAATGCTGCGCCATTAACCGCCAAGCCATGAATAGCAAACTCGGAAGAATTGCTTAAAATGCTTTTTAAGCCCTCAGCCACCAGAGGGTGGTCTTCAACAATCAGAACCGGAATCATGGTTTATATATTTATGGGCGTTGTTAAATTCAATAATTACTTCGGTACCTTTACCAGGGTGCGATGTTATGTCCATGTCGCCACCAAAGGCTTTAACTCTGGCCATCAGGTTGCCTAATCCCAAACCTTTTTTAGGGTCGATGGCTTGAACGTTAAAACCCTTGCCGTTGTCGTCGTACGACAGGTTAAGCCGGTTTTGGTCAACCACCATCTGAAGCGAAATTTCTGTGGCATCTGCGTGTTTTAAGGCGTTTGTGTAGAGTTCTTGTACCATACGGTAAACAGTCATCTCAAAATCGTGCCTGAAACGGTTTTCCACACCATAATACCGGAATGTAATATGGCAGTTATCTTTTGATTTCAAGTTATTAACAAAATTTTCAACTGCCGTTTTTAAGCCATAGTTCAATAACGATTCGGGCATCATGTTGTTGGCTACCTGATGTAGTTCTTTTACGCTCATATCAAGTAAATCCAATGCATTGGCGAACATTTTTCGGCCACTGTCATCTAAAAACACTTTTTCTCCCATGGTGCTTAATGATAGTTTCATGCTGGTTAATAATCCACCCAGCCCGTCGTGCAGGTCGCGGGCTAAACGTGTGCGTTCTGTTTCTTCTCCTTTTAAAGCCGAAGTGGCTGCTACCAGTTGCTTCTCGTTTTCCAAAGCCTTGATACGCATCATGGCAGCTTGCTTTTTCCTATGGTTCGAAATAAAAATTAATGCTGAGATAATGAGTAATAACGCCAGCGCAATTATTACAAAGGTGATAACAGTGGTTTTTTGTTTTATTTCAAGGTCACGCTTAATTATTTCCTGTTCTTGTTTTTCGGCCTGAAACCGGGCTTTTAAGAATTCAATTTGTTTGCGGTTTTCCTCGGGGTAAAGTTCATATACCAAATCAATATATTTACCGAGGTAATCGTAAGCTGCTTTAAAGTTTCCCCTTTCATTTTCAACATAACTTAAGGCATCATAAATATTGCGCTCAAGCAATTTAAAGCCTGCCTTTTGCACAATGGGTAAAAGAGCGGTTAATTTATCGGCAGCCACATTATGTCTCCCCAGGTAATGATACATAAGCCCTATTTTATACAGCGCGTCGTAATAGTCGAATGTAAGTCCGGCTTTTTTTGCATAATCGGCCGATTTTTCGTAATGCATCAGGGCTTTTTCAAACTCATCGGCCTGACTGGCTCTAAAACCCATGTTGTAATGTATGTTGGTTAACACCTCGTAAGCTTCGGCTTCCAATGCCAGTTTTTCGGCTGCTTCAAAGTAGGGTTCGGCTTCAATGGTTTTATCCTGATAAACCAGAATATTTCCATAGTGCATGTTGGCATTGGCCTGTTGTTTTTTATCGTTGGTGTAGCGGGCATGGTCAACACTCTTTTGAGTATAATCAACAGCTTTATCGTATTCGAGTGTTTTAAAATAAATATCACCCATTTTTGAATAGAGTTGCGATAGCAAAAGATGATTTTCGGCGCAAAGCAGCAAACGACGTTCAGCCTCCAGATACATTTCCATCGCTTTAGTCAGGTCGCCATTGGAGTGATATATTAAAGCATAGTTGGTTAATATCTGAGCACTTAATTGTTGCATTTCACAATCTTTCAAATTCGCTGTGATGCTTAGAGCTAACTCGAAATAATTAAGCGCATTTACATAATCCTGATTTTTGGCGTAGTAATTGGCAACAACGCGTGCGGTATTGGCTTTTTTCCATTTTCCGGGTTCAATAGGGATTGATTCTATTAGCTTTTCGACGTATCTGGTGGCCTTAATTGTATCGGTGTACATATATTTCAGGCATGAATCAGTAGCCTGATTAATGCTGATGTTATTGCCAGCCCACAGGGCAACCGGAAACAGAGCTAGTGATATAATTATCAATCTTTTAAGCTTCATGCTAAATGACATAATTGAATGGGTTAAGTTAGGTTGCTAAGTTTTTATAGGTATCCCCTTAAAAGGGGAAAATTAAAATGCAATCTAAATGAAAGAAAACGAACTTCCAAAAAATCCACGAAAAAGGGGATTACCGAATAATTTGCTGTTCATAGCTTTACATCGTAAAAACGTTGGTGTACTTCATTCATTAAGATAAATAGATTGAAGCCAATGATGATGGCCGTTTTTTACAATTTTAAGTTCAACCTTTTTTATAGAATTGCTTTTGATTAAGCCTGATACAACGCCATTAGTTTATGTGTTTTTTTAAACTGGACATTTATAAAAACAGTTTTTAAATTTCACTATTGATATTGATGAAGACTGTGGAATATAAAATGGAATTTTTGGCTCTGGAAAAGGCATTACAATTGAGTTAAAGTATATATAATTTAATATTTAGAGTAACTAAAACCCCCAAAAATGAAAAAACTAATTCTGCTTTTTGTTTTAATGCTAACAGTAACAGTACTGGCAAGTGCCCAGATTGATGTAAACAGCAAAGTTAAGAACAAGGTAAATAACCGGGCCGACCAAAGAACCGACGAAGGCATTGAGCGTGGTATTGATGCCATGGAAGATGGTGTAAAGGATATTTTTAAGAAAAAGGATAAGAAATCAACTACAAAGAAGAATCAAACTGAAGAAACAAATGAAGATGATTCCGAGTCAGAAGAGAAACCTGTAGTATCAAAACCAGGTAATCAAACAGTTGCAACTCAAAAACTGGAGTCGTTTACACAATACGATTTTGTTGCGGGCGACCAGATTTTGTTTTACGAAGATTTTTCGCAGGATGCCATTGGCGATTTTCCCGCTTTATGGACTACCAATGGTTCAGGCGAGGTTAAAACAGTAAATATTGCACCCGGCAAATGGCTGCATATGAACGGCGATGATGCTGTTTACTGCTATATGAATAAAGTTAATTTCCCTTCCAATTTTATTGTTGAGTTTGATATTATTCCGGTTGATGATTTTTATGGTGGATATCTGCTTACTTTATACGAAGATGATGCCGGACAAAGAGAAATGAATAATGATTTATATCCGGGAAACAGAGGTATTCATATAAACTTTTCATCTACCAGTTGGGATGTAAGTGCTTACGACAATGAAAAAGGTACAGATACCAAGGGTAGGTCTGAAGCAAATCCTGTTGTCTCAGAGAAAGTTAATCATGTTATTGTATGGGTTCAAAACCGCCGCCTGAGGATATACCATCTTGGCAGAAAAGTGGTTGATTTGCCTACCCTGGTTTTTACAGGTACGAAGTTTGATAAATTGCGCTTTAGTGGCTGGGACAGGGCTGCCTATCCGTTTATATCCAATATTAAAGTGACCACCGCAGCTCCTGATACACGCAGCAAACTTATTACCGAAGGTAAATTAATTAGTTATGGTATCACATTCGATGTAAACAGCGATAAAGTAAAACCCGAATCGTACGGCGCTTTAAAGGATATTGCCACTGTATTAAAGGAGAATGCCGGTGTGCGGGTTCGCATTGTGGGCCATACCGACAGCGATGGCGATGATGCTAAAAATCTGGATTTATCGAAACGCCGGGCCGAGTCGGTTAAGGCATCTTTGATTAAGGATTTTGCCATTGATGCTGCGCGACTAGAAACCGATGGTAAGGGCGAAGGCCAACCGGTGGCCCCCAATAACTCGGTTGAAAACAAAGCCCGTAACCGAAGGGTAGAGTTTATAAAGCTTTAATTTGTGTGGAAAAGATTGTATAAGTACTTATCAAATAATAGACGCTGTTTTTTGTGCCTTTAGCTACCAAATACCGGTAGAAATAATTTCTCAAAAAACCTTTCGCCCCAATGGGGGCGAGAGATTCAGGAGGGACAATAATGCTACCGGTGTTTGGCCCCTAACGAGGCCGAAACAAATAGTTTAACGTAACATGCTTAGAATAACCACTTAAACCTTAAACAAAAAAGCTGATTCTATTGTAAATATTTAATAATCAAAGTTATGAACGAAATCATTGAACGAGTAAAAAAACTTATTATCTCACCAAAATCGGAGTGGGAAAAAATATCGCAAGAACCTTTGGAAACCGGTAAGTTAATTCAGTTCCTGATAATACTTGCGCTTATTCCTACAGTTGCTACTTTTATTGGCTATGCCTTATTTGGCTACCGGGTGCCATTTGTGGGTTACGTTGGTGGCTCCGTGTCATGGGCATTGCGGTATGCACTGGTATCGTTTGTTTCGAATGTTGTTGGGGCTTTTCTGGCTGCTTTTGTTATTAATATGTTGGCCCCTTCGTTTGGCTCCCGGCAGGATTGGAATAAAGCATTTGCGCTGGTGGTTTATTCATACGTGCCATTTTATGTTGCCGGGGTGCTTTATATAATACCTTCGTTGGGTATTTTGGCTTCGCTGGCCGGGTTGTATGGCCTTTACCTGCTTTACCTTGGTTTGCCCCTGATGATGGAAACAACAGAAGAAAAACACACTATCTATTTTGTTGTTAGTTTGGTGGTTATGATTGCTGCAGGGGTGGTTTTATCATTGATTTTAACACCACTGTTTATTGGGCGACTGTTTTAAATACTATAGACAGTCAGATTCTTAGATAAACAGATTCATAGATTTAGGATAAATCGAAGTAGGTCTATCTGTTTTGTCGCAATTTTTGCGACAAGGCAACGAATCATGTCTAAAGTTAACTGTCTTTAATAAACTTAAAACACAATTAGTCAAATGCTTAAATAAAATAATGTAACGAGCATGTTTAAAAATATGCAAATTCATTAGTAATAAAAAGTCAACATGTGAGTTTAATCATACTTTCAAAAATTAAATCTTATTCCGATGAAACAACTTTCTTATTTTACAATATTGGGGTTGATTATATTCAATTCTTGTGGCAATGCTCCAAAATCGCCAGCCGAAAAATTAGCCGATGCTGTTGAGCAGTCCATAAATGATGCACCTGCCACCGGAGCATCATCTAAGGTTTATGATATTAAATCGGGGTATATTAAATACTCCATGAACGAAGATATGACACACGAAATTTGGTTTGATGATTTCGGCGCTCTTCAACGTGAAGAAACTTCTATGATGATGATGGGCCAAAAGTATGGCAACTGTGCCATAGTTAACGGGGGTTATCGTTACTCCTATTCGTTTGATGAAACAACCGGCTCAAAAGTTAAGTTTACCCCTGTTAGAGCTGCCAATTACGACAAACCAACCGCACGCGAAATTGAACAGTATGGCATTGAGATACTTAAGAACGAAGTGGTAGTTGGAAAAGATTGTAAAGTATATAGTATCAAACAACCGGTTAAATCAACTGTATGGGTTTGGAATAACATACCGCTAAAATCAGTCACATTATTTGGTGGCTCTGAGGTAAAGATGGTAGCACTGGAAATTAGAGAAGGCGCCGTTGATGCTTCCATGTTTGAATTACCTCAGGGAATTACTTTTACCGAAATGTAATAATTAAACTATTATTAATCTAAAACGATAACTTATAACTATGTGGACAAAAATTAAATTTTTAGGTTTAAGTTTGACTTTATTGTTTCTTTTGGCTTGCGACAAAGAAGATAATGACGAATCATCCAATTTGTTTTGCGAATTTTTAAAAGTGGGCAATAGCTGGGATTATGATTTGACCTTTGAATATCTTGATGATGTTCCGCATACCATAAAGGTAAACTACAAGATAATAGATGAAGAGAATGGCTTTTTTAAGGTTCGTTACATGGCCGTTAGAGAAAAGGAATTAAAATGGTATGGTGATGAAGAAGTTTTTACCGATGAATATGGCACAGAAGATGACCAATATTCTATGCCATTGATTGTAAAAAGCGACCTTCCCGGAACTGTGCGGTTTTGTACCCATCCGGACTCTTACCTGGGTCAGGTTTCCCGAAAAAAGGTAAGTACTTCTGAAACTATTAGCGTTCCGGCCGGTACTTTTACAAACTGCATTAAAATACATGAGGTTTATACAGGAGACCAAAATTTGTTTAAAACTTATTGGATATCACCAAAGATAGGGATAATACAAGTAGTTGAAAAATTACATTTCAATTCAATATACGGGCCAATTGAATACTATACAGTTACGCGAAAATTAAAAAAATACACCTTAGCCAAATAAATGCCAGATTAAACATTTAAGTATGGCAATACAAAGAATAAATTCCTATTTGGCAGAATTTTATTGGTTTTTCTAAAAAGATTAGGTGTTTTTTGAGATTGCCAAAATTTTTTAGCAACCGAATTTTGAAAAGTTTTTGCTTTTTAAAATTCGGTTGAAATATTTAAAAATTGGCTGCGATACTTGATTAACAATAATCAATGTAGCTTTTTACTTGTTATATATGAAGAATTAAGCTTTGTACATTTTATCGCGCAATTCATGAATTTGCTCATCCGATATGTAATTAGTCCAACGTGAAAAAGACTTTTCGATGCTATAACCATTTGATAACTAAG
>JBBIVA010000027.1:0-32275 GCA_037439945.1 Marinilabiliaceae bacterium | reverse complement strand
ACTTGATTTACAGGTAGTTAGGTGGGTGTTGCAGAAAAGTGCGGAAAACAAGTGATTTTTTTATCCCTACGCGAACTTTTTTAAGAAATTTAAGGTCGAAATTTTACCAATTATTTAAGGTTATTGCGAAAAATGCAGAAACAGCAGTAAAATTCGTTTAATCAGACAGAGTTCTGCTTGTTCTTGCCAACCTGAAACCGGAATTTAACCGGCAAGGAACGGCTATAACCTTTTCATCAAATTTTCGGCAGGTTACAAAGGTTTAACTACGCTTAAAGTAAAAATAAATACCACATTTACCAAAATATATCCTACCCAAATCAGCCCATTTATTAATTTGCAATAATTTGTTCAACCAAAATTAATCAATTGGGATAATCCGGATTTAGTGATTGTTTCAATTCCAAAGATTTGGAATTGACTACAAGCCCTTTATCGATTACCCATTCTAAAGTGCGTAATTTTGGTTCCACCAAAAATTAAGTAACACTCGTCCCTGCTTATTTCCTGTCAATCCAACAGAAACAAGGAATTATAAAATATTATGGGTAATATCCGTCAATTTATTGATTAGGTAAAAAATTTTTACGAATTTTAACTATATGCCAAACCAAAAACCAACATATGATGAACTACTAAACCAGAATATGGAACTGGCAGCAAAGCTGGCTACCATTAGTTCCTTCAGACGGATTTTTGACAGGGCATGGGGTAGCAAAATTTTTGGGATGGCACGTATTGATAAAAACGGGCTTATCCAAAATATTAATCCCTACGCTGCAGGTCTATTTAATAAAACTGCCGAAGAGTTAATATCAACATCAATAATTGATTATTTTAATCCCTTTGAAAAAGAGGAGATTTCTAAATTCATTAGTTCAACGGTTATAGACAAAGAAATATTAGAGGCAGCTAAATTCCATATTATTTCACATCCCGAACAAAAAACTGTTATAATTAATTTTGAATTCGCTGATTATCCTCAGGGAGAACCATCTGCATTGCTTGTTATCAGGGATGTTACTGATATAGAAAAATATTCGGCGGAGCTAAAGGAAAAGGAGTTATTTTTAAACCAGGCCCAAAAAATCGGAAATTTTGGGCATTTTATTTTTGATATACAGAACAGCCTTTGGAACGGTTCATCAGAATTACTTCAGATATTAGGCTTAAAACATATTAATATATCGGATATTGATCTTTGGATTGCTTTGGTCCATCCAGATGACCGGCAAAAAATTTCAGATTACCTGTTTAATGATGTTATTAAAAGCTGTAAACCGTTTAACAAAGAATACAGAATAATCAGACCTTCTGATGGTGAGGTTATCTGGTTACACAAGAAGGGGGAATTACGTTTTAATTCAGAGGGCGAACCAATTAAATTAATAGGAACAATACAGGACATTACCGAACGAAAGAATATTGAGAATGAAATTATAGCATCAAAAGCACTTTATCACGACATGGTTGAGGCTCTTCAGGACCTTGTTTGGCAATGTGATATAAATGGGAAATTTGTTTTCGTTAACAAAGCCTGGGAAAAAACACTTGGGTATAGTAGTGATGAGATTATAGGGCACCATTTCTCTGAATTTTCAGGAGTTGATTATGCCGAAAAGGATAATGCCATGGTATCGCAACTTTTATATAATGGCATTATTACCAGTTATGAAACCATTCATTATCATAAAAACGGGGATGCTGTAATTCTTTCATTTAACGGAAAAACAATTATAAACGAAAAGGGTGAAACATCAGGAATAAGAGGTACCGCCCGTAATATAACCGAAAAGAAAAAGGCTGAAAAGCTTCTTCATGAAAAAACTGAAGAACTGGACAGATATTTTAACACTTCTCTTGATTTACTAGCACTTACAAATGAAGATGGCCGTTTTGTAAGAGTAAATCCTGAATGGGAAAAAGTTTTGGGTTTTAGTTTGGAGGAGCTGATAAATAAAACGTTATGGGATTTTATTCACCCCGATGATATTTCCATGACCCTTGAAACTAATGAAAAACTTATTAAAGGAGAAGACGTTCTTGATTTTATTAATCGCTTCAGATGCAAAAATGGTCAATATAAGTATATTGAATGGCGTTCAGCAAAAGTAGGAAATATAATTTATGCAGCTGCAAGGGATGTTACCGGTAAAAAGGAGCTTGAAGAACGCCTTACAAATACAAATAAATACCTTACCGAAATAAATGCCCAAAAAGATAAGTTTCTGTACATTATAGCCCATGATATTCGTAATCCTTTAAACAATATAATAAGCTCAGTAGATTTATTAAATAGGTCATTTTTAAATAATTCACCCAAAGAGAATAAAAAACTGGTGGAGCTGTTGCGCGAAGGAACCATTACCATGTTTGAGTTAATTGAGAATTTGCTTAATTGGGCATTGTCGCAGACAGGAAAAATTCATTACCAGCCTTCAGAGGTAAACCTTAAACCGTTGGCCCAAAAAATTATCATCCAGGTTTTACCAATGGCCACACCCAAAAACATTGAAATTATAAATAATTTAACAGATAATGATAAGGCCTGGGCCGATGAAACAATGATGGGAACGGTATTACGCAACCTGGTTTCAAATGCAGTTAAATTCTCATTACCAGGGAACAAGGTGGAAATTAATATTCATAAAAATTCAAAAAAAATTACCATCGAAATAAAGGATTACGGTATTGGCATAAACCCTGACGTAATTGAAGGATTGTTTCAATTGGAAAATGTTTACCTGAAAAAAGGGACCTCAGGTGAAAAAGGAACAGGTTTCGGGCTGCCGCTTTGCAGGGAGTTTATGGACAGACAGGGTGGGGTTGTTAGAGCAATTAGTGAACCCGAAAAGGGAAGTTCCTTTTATGTAGAATTACCCATAAAACCAGTTAAATAATCCCCGTAAGGATTATCCTGAAATTTCCCCTGTTCTTTTTCTTTTCAACGAAAAATATTGCATTTCTTTGCATCAATGTTAGAAGCAATATTAAACCCTCTTCAAGTAAGCTGGACGATCTGGTTTGTTACACTGGGCTGCGCCTTTATTAACGGCTTCTCTAAAAGCGGCTTAAAGGGTATTGGAATGGTTTCAATCCCCATTCTTGCCTATTTATACGGAGGGATGGTATCATCAGGGATACTTCTTCCATTTTTAATTTTCGGAGACTTTTTTGCTATTCGCAACTATAAGGCCAGCATTAAATGGAAACAGATCAGAAATCTTCTGCCATGGTCAATTGGCGGAATTTTATTGGCTGTTGCAGTTGGAAAACTAATAAGTGATGCCGTATTCAGGGATATTATGGCAATAGCTGTTTTTGTTTGCCTTGCAGTAATACTTTATTTCGACTTTTCGGGCAAAAAAACTGACTTGTCAAAATACCCCTTCTTATCAAAAGTTACCGGTTTTTCAGGTGGATTTGCAACAATGATTGGAAATGCGGCCGGCCCTATTTTCGATGTTTACCTTTTATCAATGCGGTTGCAAAAGGAGAGCTTTCTGGGAACAGCCGCAATATTTTTCATAATCCTGAATATTTTTAAACTACCGTTTCACTTTTTTGTATGGGAATCAATTACCCTGAGCTCGCTTCAAATGAATTTTATTATGTTGCCTTCGGTATTTTTAGGTTCATGGGCAGGTAAACGTATTGTTAGCCATATTCCTGAGCGTGAGTTCCGGTTTTTAGTTATAATTATAATTGCTTTATCAGCGTTAATGCTTCTTTTCAGGTAGTATTATAATGTTGTGGTATAAAAGGGAAGGCCAATAGTTGTTAGCCTTGGTATGCCATTGCCGCCATTGTGGTTTATCCATATTACACACTCCCTTTATTTTAAAAAGATGTTTTACAACCAATATTTTTCCTTTCCAGTACCGTCCATAAGTGTATGTTCGTGTATTTTAATTAATTAACATCAGGTTAAAATATCAGGGTTCCATAACCTTTTTAGTTTTAGCCGGTATCATGGGAATTATTGAAAGTTATTCTTAATTTTACATCTCATTATTTCCATAACTATTATATTGATAATATGACCAGCGAATTTGATTGGAAAAATCTATCATTTAATTATCTAAAAACCGATTACAATGTAAGATGTTATTACCGTGATGGTAAATGGGGCGAACTTGAAGTAAGCAGTTCCGACCATATTGACATACACATTGCTGCAACCTGTTTACATTACGGACAGGAAGCTTTTGAAGGGTTAAAGGCCTTTAAGGGCAAAGATGGTAAAATAAGAATATTCAGGCTTGAGGATAATGCCAGACGTATGATCAACTCAGCCCATGGTATTTTAATGGCCCCTGTTCCCGAAGAAATTTTTGTTTCGGCTGTAATTAAAGCTGTCAATCTTAATAAACGCTTTATACCTCCAATGGAGTCGGGTGCTTCATTGTATATCAGGCCTTTACTTATTGGAACCGGCCCTAAAGTAGGTGTTTCTCCAGCTGATGAATACCTGTTTATGGTTTTTGTTACCCCGGTTGGACCTTACTTTAAAGAAGGATTTAAATTGACAAATGTAGCTATAATGCGTGAATACGACAGGGCTGCACCTCTGGGTACCGGTAATATTAAAGTTGGAGGTAATTATGCTGCAAGCCTTAAAGCAGGCAAAATTGCCAAAGAAAATGGTTATTCAGCTGTTTTGTATCTCGATAGCCGTGAAAAAAAGTATATCGATGAATGTGGCCCTGCCAATTTTTTTGGGATTAAAAACAACACATATATTACACCCGAATCACGATCCATTTTACCATCGATTACAAATAACAGTTTATTGCAACTTGCTTTGGATATGGGCCTTAAAACTGAAAGACGCCCAATTCCTTTTGAAGAACTAAGCTCTTTTGAAGAGGTTGGACAATGTGGAACTGCTGCCGTTATTAGCCCGGTTGGCCGCATTGATGATTTAGACAATAATAAATCATTCACATTTACTAAAGATGGTAATCCCGGACCAGTTAGCACTAAACTTTATAATAAATTAAGGGCCATTCAAAATGGCGAAGAAAATGATGTGCATGGGTGGGTTACAATAATTGCTTAGTTTATAACTATTAAGGATTTTTTAACCCGGTAATTAACATATCGAATTGTTAAAAGCCGTTTGCAATATTTTTCCATACGGTTTTTTTATTCTTTTAAGTTTAAATTTATCCCGGATTATTCATTAGGAATACAATGAACTAAAGCCTTAGCAGGGTTTAACCCTATCTGGTGGCAGGTAAAGCCTGCTTTAGAAAAGCTTAATTTGTAAGCATTTCTGGTTACAAAAATTTAGTTTTTATTAAGCGGTTTGTCAAAATATAAGGCACATAATCAACAATTTAAGTCTAAATAATTCTAAATTCAGGGCATTAGGAAACCGGCTAATGACAAATTTGGGTTTATTTATTATTCCTCGTGAGCTAGCAGGCCATGACAGTCTTATTAACCAATACGATAACAATTGCCCCAGTTTTGTTTTTCTGACCACGATTGTACATGGGAAATTATTGCCCCTTATATGCAAAATTGTCAATGTTTTAGCCCTACCGATGATATCAACACACTTTAACATCATTAATATTAAAACCAACCCCATTGCAAAAGCCAACTTCGGTATGCAAGTATTAGTAAACACTTATTAGGGTTATTGTATTCATTAACTGGAAATCTTTTTCTGAATATTAAAAAGGTAATTTTTAATGATAATATAAGGATTAATTGGCAGGGTCTTTTTTACCAAATTTTAACTTCTTGCATATTCCTGCCAGTCAGAGCGTTATACCTGGTGGTTTTTATAATGGTAATTTGGTGAACCCAATACCTTAAAAAATTGTTTAAAATCCACTACTTTTGCACCCCATTTTGATACTATTATGCAAAAAATCAGGAATGTAGCAATTATTGCCCATGTTGACCATGGAAAAACCACCCTTGTTGACAAGATGTTAATGGCCGGAAAGCTGTTTAAAGAACATCAGAGGGTTGGCGAATTAATAATGGACAGCAATGATCTGGAACGCGAAAGGGGTATAACCATCTTATCCAAAAATGTCTCTGTTGTTTGGAAAGAATACAAAATAAACATAATTGACACTCCCGGGCACAGCGATTTCGGTGGTGAGGTTGAGCGGGTTTTAAATATGGCCGACGGGGTATTATTACTTGTTGATGCCTTTGAGGGACCAATGCCCCAAACCAGGTTTGTTCTGCAAAAAGCCCTGGCATTGGGTTTAAAACCAATTGTTGTGATAAACAAGGTTGACAAACCAAACTGCCGTCCCGAATTGGTACAGGAGGCTGTTTTTGATTTGATGTTTAATCTTGAAGCAACTGAGAAACAACTTGATTTTGCAACAATATACGGGTCGGCAAAGGAGGGGTGGATGTCAGACAACTGGCAAAACCGTACTTCCGATATCTCTTCTTTGATGGATGCCATTATTGCCCATATACCTGCCCCACAAGAGAACAAAGGAACTCCGCAAATGCTTATAACTTCCCTTGAATACTCAAATTATTTGGGTAGGATTGCAATTGGCAGGGTTCACCGCGGTACAATTAAAACCGGTATGGAAATAGCCCTTGTAGGCCGCAAAGGTGATATATACAAAACCCGTATTAAAGAAATAAATGTTTTTGACGGGTTGGGACGTGCCAGAACCAATGAAATTTCAAATGGCGAAATTGGTGCAATTATAGGCCTCGACCGTTTTGAGATTGGAGATTCAATATGCGATGTGGAAAACCCTGAACCGCTGGGCCCCATTGCTATTGATGAACCTACAATGAGTATGTTGTTTACCATTAACAACTCTCCGTTTTTTGGTAAAGATGGCAAATATGTAACTTCACGCCATATTAAGGAGAGGCTCGACAAAGAACTTGAAAAAAACCTTGCCTTGAGAGTTGAAAATACCGACTCAGCCGATGCCTGGAATGTTTTTGGCCGTGGCGTATTGCACCTTTCAATTTTAATTGAAACCATGCGCCGCGAAGGTTACGAATTACAGGTTGGCCAACCCCGGGTTATTATTAAAGATTTAGCCGGTGAAAAACACGAACCCGTTGAAGAATTGGCAATTGACCTGCCGGATGAGTTTTCAGGAAAAGCCATTGAGCTGGTTACGCAACGCCGTGGCGAATTACGGTCAATGGAGAGAAAAGGAGACCGTGTACACCTTGAATTTCATATACCATCACGCGGCATAATAGGTTTACGTAACAATATGCTTACAGCCACAGCCGGTGAAGCAATTATGGCACACCGTTTTATCGAATTTCAACCCTGGAAGGGAAATATTGAAAAAAGGCAAAACGGCTCATTAATATGTATGGAATCGGGAACAGCTTTTGCCTATGCCATTGACAAACTTCAGGACAGGGGGAAGTTTTTCATTTCACCACAGGACGAAGTATATATGGGGCAGGTAATAGGAGAAAACAATCGCGATGGCGACCTTACCATTAATATTACCAAAAGCAAGAAGTTAACTAATATGAGGGCTTCGGGTGCCGATGATAAGGTTCGTATAGTGACGCCCATAACCTTTAGCCTCGAAGAAGCGCTTGAATATATTCAGGGGGACGAATATGTTGAAGTAACACCTAAGGCAATACGGTTGAGAAAAATCCTTTTATGGGAGCATGAACGGAAACGTATTTCAAAGCAAGGGTGAAAAACATAATTGTAAAGCAGAACATAATAGTCCTGCTTTATTTTTTTATTCTATTCTTAAAGCAGTTATTAAACAATTCGTTTTTCAACCACAAAAAACAGTTTTCCACTGCCTGCCCGTGATTACAGAACTTAAAAATCATCACTGTGCATAATTCTGAACCGTGTATAACCATAAGGTACAACATCCTGACGATGAAACAAATCAATCCTGGCAAGCCCTCTCCCGGCCGAGCAAACATTTAAGAACCTGTTAAGAAGTTCGGGTTCCCCTTCAGCATCAATTTCAACTTTACCTCCGGGCAGGTTTTTTACATACCCGTTAATTTTATACTGACCGGCCTGTTGATTAACAAAGTAACGATAACCAACCCCTTGAACCCGGCCATCAACCATTACCTTTACCCTTTGCATATCTTTTTATTTCAAATTTATTAAAAAAGAAGGCTTATGTAAACCCCTTACAAGTGAGAATTTATCTGTTATATTGATTAATTACCCGGGATGCTATTAATTTATCGGCTGCACATAAATCCATATAATCCAACCGCGAAATTTCAACCCATTCAATTTTTTCATGAACCAATGCCACCGGCTTACCTTTAATAATGGAACAATAAAATGGATGAAGATTAATGGTTCTGTCGGGGTAGCTGAACCCGACAGTCTGACATCTGTTTACAACCTCTATATCAACTCCAAGCTCTTCGCGAATTTCCCTGATAATGCAATCCTCCAAAGTTTCACCATTTTGCAACTTACCACCCGGAAACTCCCACAAACCGCCTCGAATATGGCCGCTACCACGTTTTGCCAGTAAAACTTTTGTGCCGGTTATTAATATTGCACATGTTACATCCATAATTTTAATATATGTTATTGCATAAAAAATTGCGCTTTGAAAAGCCATTCAATATGGTTAATTTAGCACGTAAAGAAACATAAAAATGTTGGGTACTCTTCATATCATTAGTTTTTCTGTCCCCTGGCCACCGGATTATGGCGGAGCCATGGATGTTTTTTATAAAATTAAGGCGTTGCACCGTATTGGTGTTAATATAATTTTACACTGTTTTTTATATAACAGAACCAGGTCGGACGAACTTTTGAAATTTTGCAGCGAAGTTCATTATTATCCGCGAAACCCTGCATTTATTAACCAGGTTTCATTGGTTCCGTATATTGTTAAAAGCAGGGAGAGTAAAGGTTTAATTTCCAGATTGGCAGCCGATAACCACCCCATACTTTTTGAAGGTTTACACACAACCCTTTACCTTGGACATCCATCAATTAAACATAAGCCACAGTGGGTAAGAGCTCATAATATTGAACATGATTATTACCATTCATTGGCTAAAGCTGAAGGTTTAATACATAAAAAACTGTTTTTCAGAATGGAGGCCTGGAAGCTGGAAAAATATAGCCCCAGCCTTGAAAAGGCAACAGGGGTAATGGCAATTTCTCCGGGCGACGAGGCTATCATGAAAAATGTTAACCCAAACACATTTCTGGTTCCGGCGTTTCACGGCTATAACGAAATTTCATCAATTGCAGGTAAAGGTGATTATTTGCTTTACCATGGAGATTTATCAATTCCTGAAAATAACAGATCGGCAGAGTTTATGCTCGAAGTTTGCAGAAATTTACCCTACCCACTGGTTATAGCCGGCAAAAACCCACTACCGAGGCTCCGTAATTTAATTTCGCAACAACAGAATACAAGGTTGGTTGAAAATCCTGAATTTAGTGTAATGGAAGAGCTTATTAGGAATGCAGGTACTATTTTGCTGCCTGCAAACCAAACAACAGGACTGAGGCTTAAACTTCTTGTTTCTCTTTTTACCGGACGGCACTGTATTGCTTCGCCACAAATGGTAGAAAAAACCGGACTGGAAAAACTTTGTCAAATTGCAGGGAATAAAAATGAGTGGCAAAAGACCATTCAAAGATGCATGACCACTCCATTTACCGAACACCATGCTGAACAGAGGAAATCGCCCATCAAAGGTTTCCTCGACCACCAAAACGCCCGTTTAATTGAAAAATTAATTTTTAACAAATAACTGCTTGGCCTGTAATGGTAAATATTTAGGGATGATTGGCTAAATGACTTGTCCTGATCTAGGTTTACACAAATAGTGTAAACCTAGATCAGGACAAGTCACCTTTCTTGGATAGCATTTACATTGACAAACCTATACAGCAACACAATTTAATTCAAACAATTTCAAGGGTTAATCGCAAGTTTGAAGGTAAAAACAAAGGTTTGGCAGTCGATTATATCGGCATTAAAAAGCAAATGAACCTTGCCCTTGCCAAATACAACAAAGGCGACAAAGACAATTTTGAAGAAATTGAACAGTCATTGGTTGTTGTCCGTGACCATTTGGATTTGTTGGCAAAACTAATGCACAAGCCTGCCCGCCAAAGCGGAGCGGCAGGCGGGTTTGATAGTTCAAAATATTTTAAAGGCAGCACCATTGAGCAATTGCATACTTTAAATCTGGCTGCCGAATTTGTGCAACAAACTAAAGAACTGGAAACCCGTTTTATGGGTCTGGTACAACGCTTAAAAGCCGCTTATGACATTTGCGCTGGTAGCGAAAAATTGACCCAATCAGAAAGAGATTAAACGCATTTTTATTTGGCTGTTCGTTCCATAGTTTTCAAACTAACCAAAGGCAACGCTCCCGACACAGCTCAAATGAACGCGAAAGTTCGGGAAATGATAAAAGATGCCTTGCAAAGCGATGGCGTTGAAGAAATTTTCAAACTCGGTGATGAAGTTGAAACAGAACAAGACATTTTTGATGAAGATTATTTGGCAAAAATTGATAAAATCAAACTGCCAAATACAAAAATCAAATTGCTTCAACAGCTATTGGCTAAAGTGATTGGAGAAATAAGAAAAGTAAACAAGGTAAAAGGCATTGACTTTTCAAGAAAAATGCAGGCCATTGTTGACAGATACAACAACCGTGATGCAAACGACATTTTGAGAAGCGAAGTTTACGAAGAAATGGCAGAAGCCCTTACAAACCTGATTTGGGACGTTCAAAAGGAATTTAAAGCCGGTGATGAATTAGGAATTGACTTTGAGGAAAAAGCTTTTTACGACATTCTGAAAGAACTCTGCAAAAAATACGACTTCACTTACCCTGACGACAAACTGATTGATTTATCAAAAGCAGTAAAAGTAATTGTTGACAGCCAAGCAAAATTTCCTGACTGGAATAAAAGAGATGACATAAAATCGGCTTTGAAAGTTGAATTGATATTGATTTTAGATGAATTTGGCTATCCACCTGTGGAAAGAGACGAAGTTTATGTTGAGATTTTTGAACAAGCAGAAAACTTTAAGAAAAACAGACAATGAGCAAACGCAGCAGTCACACAATTACGAACGAATTATTTATTTTCAGTGGTGTTCGTGAACCACAAGGCGGTTTGCCAAGTCGCACAAGCCATCACACGTCCAAAACTTGTCAAAGAGTGTGCCTGCCCCAACGCACGGGGAAACAGTGCAGCAAAATTGATTGATAATGAGATAAAAAGACAAAAATCGCCAGTGCCTAACAAGCGATATAAAACATTGGGGTTTAAGTGGTTATGCAAAGTTTCTCCCCCGCATCAAAATTCTGTGTCGGGGGATAGTGACGTAGCCCGCAATCCCCAACGATTTCATACCGCCGAACGCCGTTGTAGCCAATGCTCGAAGATAAAATCGCCATCAAATAATTCGGGAATTTCTTGTGTTTAGGTAAATTATTATTTACCTTTGCGCCATGATTAATGAATAAAAAACTCTAATGAAATGCTCTGAACTATACCGAATATTGATTAAAGATGGTTGGTATCCAATATCGCAGAAAGGTTCTCACGTGAAACTAAAACACGACTTGAAGAAAAGAACAATAATTTTCCGAATCACGGGAGTCAAGAAATGGGCAAAGGATTAGAGAAAAAGATTTTAAAGGACGCAGGAATTAATTTGTTGGATTAATAAAAAAAGTTGGTTATGAAAACTTTAAGAAAAAAAATAAAAATGATAGTGGAAAAAACTGACACTGGTTTTTCTGCTTTCTCTGAAGAATATCCTATTTACACTACAGGAAAAACGATTACTGAATTAATGAATAATGCCATAGAAGCTGCAAACTTGAACTTTGAAGAAGATAATATTTTAATCACTCAAGAAAACCTGAAATTTGAAATTGATTTTAAACAGTTTTTTCAATACTATAAAGTTCTGAATGCAAAGTTCCTGGCCGCCAAAATAGGAATGAATCCAACACTATTATCACAATATGTGCAAGGACATAAAAAACCATCTGAAACACAGACAGAAAAAATTTTGTTTGGAATTCATCAGATAGGACAAGAACTTTCCGAAATTAATTTGATTTACAGACATTAAAGACAAAAAGCACAGGCTACACAAGGGGTATAGCCAATGTGGGTTGATACTGGAACTTCGGAGCGGTTTTGCCCGCTCGGGCGTTTTCGTTGGGGGTAGAAAACGTAACACGCTCTCCCACACTTGCCACACCCCCAGCCGTTGTAAACCAAAAATTACCACAACAACAAGAATATTAAGAACGAATAATTATAAATGGATAAGATTATGAAGTCATTTGTTACGAACTTTATTTCCCATAAGGCTTTTGAATGGTTTATTGCCGGAGTGATATTAGTTAATTGTACTTTTATTGGAATTGAAACATATTTCGAAAATAACTTAATTTTATTAATTCAAAATATTGCTCTTGGCATTTTTACAATTGAGATAATTTTGAGATGGATAGCAAGGGAGAACATAAAGAAGTTTTTTTCTGATGGATGGAATTTATTTGACCTCACAATAGTTTTAATTAGTTTTATACCAGAGCAGATTTTTACAGATACATCTATAATAACCACTATTAGGATTCTTCGTGTATTTAGGATTTTCAGATTATTACGGGCTTTCCCCGAACTTAAACTTATGACGTCTGTTCTCATTCGCTCTCTTTCTACACTACTTTACAATGGCATATTTTTCTTTGTTTTCATGTATCTGTTTGCAATTATAGGTATTACACTGTTTAAATTACCCACAAAAGAAACAGCGGATATTTTTGAACAGAAGATGCTAACAGAATATTTAAACCAAGTGCCAAATGCACCGGGAGTATCTCCAGACCCGTATGGCACTTTGGGAGAAACAATGTTCACTCTTTTTAGGATTCTTACAGGAGAAGATTGGACTGACTTGCGATACAATCTAGTTCAAGCAAGTAAAATGAATGTTATTGATGCCCACGAAACAATTATTACTATTTACCATGTTTCATGGTTTATTGTAGCAACGTTTTTATTGTTGAATTTACTCGTTGGGGCAATCCTGAATAACTATCAAATTGTGATGGCAGAACTTAATAATAAAAAGGAATGATTATTTTGCAGACATGGATGCTTTTGGAATAAAAACATCGAGAGGGTAAAGGGGACATCACCCCTGAGCATCTCACAGGTCAATGCGTGAACATCGCCATTCATGCGCCCCTTAATGACAAAGCCTGTAAAAAGCAACGTATAGGGATGGTCGGTACGGGCTGCTTTAGAAAAGCTTAATTTGAAAGCATTTCTGATTATAAACATTTAGTTTTATTAAGCGATTTGTCAAAGAATAAATCACATAATCAACAACTAATACAGTAAATTTCTAACAACGGTCATTAAAAAGCCGGCTAAGAACAAATTTGGGTTAAAGCAGCCACTGCCCATAACATCCGGCAATTATATTAAGGGCATTTAGGTGTTATAAAGCCCTCCGCTGAAAGCTGTTTATAATTAAATAACTTTAAGCTCTTTCCCTATTTTTATGAATGCACCAATGGCCTTGTCAAGGTGTTCCTTTTCATGGGCTGCCGAAATCTGAATTCTAATGCGGGCTTGTCCCTTAGGTACAACAGGGTAATAAAATCCAATTACATATATACCTTCATCAAGAAGTTTTGCGGCAAATTCCTGTGAGAGTTTCGCATCATAAAGCATTAATGCAATAATTGCCGAGTTTGATGGTTTAATATCAAATCCCGCCTTTTGTATTTTCTCTTTAAAATAAACGGCATTATTCATTAACTTATCCCGCAAATATGTTCCCTCTTCAAGCATTTTAAAAACTTCGAGTGATGCACCCACAATTGAAGGGGCAAGAGAATTACTGAAAAGATATGGACGTGATCTTTGCCTTAACATTTCGATAATCTCTTTTTTCCCTGTGGTGTAGCCTCCCATAGCCCCGCCCAATGCCTTTCCAAGAGTTCCGGTTATAATATCAACCTTATCCATTACATTATGGTGTTCGTGGGTCCCTCGTCCTGTTTTACCAATAAATCCTGATGCATGACTGTCATCAACCATTACCAGTGAGTTATATTTTTCAGCAAGTCGGCAAATACTATCTAAAGGTGCAATATCTCCATCCATCGAAAAAACACCATCAGTAACGATTATCCGGAAACGTTGTGCCTGTGATTCTTTAAGTTTTTCTTCAAGGTCGGTCATATCGGCATGTTTATAGCGGTACCTTACCGCCTTGCATAACCTTACCCCATCAATAATACTGGCGTGATTTAACTCATCACTGATTATGGCATCCTCATCAGAAAAAAGTGGCTCAAAAACACCGCCATTGGCATCAAAACATGCAGCATATAAAATAGTATCTTCAGTACCAAAGAATGAAGCAATACTTTTTTCCAATTGCTTATGAATATCCTGGGTTCCACAAATAAACCTTACCGATGACATTCCATAACCATGGTTGCCAAGTGTTTTGGTTGCCGCATCAATAACACGCGGGTGTGAGGATAACCCAAGATAATTGTTGGCACAGAAATTCAACACAGGCTTACCGCCCTGAACCATTATTTCAGCGCTTTGCCGGGTGGTAATTATGCGCTCTTTTTTAAATAACCCTGATTCCTGAATTTTATCTAATTCACTTTGAAGGAAAGCTTTGTATTTACCGTACATAATTTTATTTTTTGGGGACTTAAGTCTAATTTTTCCTGAAACTGTAGTTAATAATATCAATTTCATCTAAAAATAAAATGATACCAAGGGAATAACAATGACCTATAACAGTTTATTTCTTTTTTACTGGATGAAAAACCTGCCATATCGGCAATTTTTACCTAAATGATTAATTCATTTTGATTTTCTCAATTTCTTTTTTAATCAACTCCCAGGTTTTATCGTCCATTTTAGGCCCAATTGCTTCTATTACTCTGGCAGCCATAAAAGCACCAATCTTACCGCATTTATCAAGCGATAAACCATGGATGTATCCATATAAAAACCCGGCTGCATATAAATCACCGGCACCGGTTGTATCAATGCTGTTGGCCTTAACCACATCAACTTTTACAACTGAATTATTGTTCCTTATTATTGATCCGTTTACTCCTTTCTTTAAAATAACAATGTCACATAAACCTGCCATGTGGCTAATTGTTGAATCTTCATCGGGAGCCAATGTAAAGGCTTTGGCCTCCTCCTCATTGGCAAATAATATATCAACATATTTGGCTGTAACATGGTGTAAAAACTCACGGTTTTCTTCCACAACATTAAAGCTGGCCAAATCAAGGGAGATCAAACATCCTGCTTCTTTGGCCATTTTTAAGGCCTCCTCAATTAACTTTCTGTTTTGCACCAGGTACCCTTCAACATGAAAAATTGCATACCCATTAAAAAGGTCCCCCGGAATATCCTCGGCCGAAAGCTCAACTGCAGCTCCCAAAAAGGTGGCAAAAGTCCGTTCCGAGTCGGGGGTGATTAATGCCAGGGCCCGTCCTGATTCGTTGCCACTTTCGAGCAGTTTTGTAATTATGTTTTTGCTTTCCATATCACGCCTGAAAAAATCTCCCCAATGATCACGACCAACTTTACCCAGAAATCCCGTAATTATTCCAAGATTTGCCAGTCCGTGGATAGTATTTGCCGCCGACCCCCCCGAAGCCTGACTTCGTTCAAAAATTTGTGTAGCTTTTTCAACTTCATTGGCCATTACACTGTCAACCAGCTGCATACTGCCTTTTGGCAGAGAAAATTTATTTAACACCGATTCATCTTCCAAACGTGTTAATATGTCAACTAACGCATTTCCCATTCCCAGTACTTTTCTCATAATTATACTATTATTAAAATCAATATACAAAGATGATTTTTTTTCTTAAAAGTAGTTGCATAATTAAACTAATCCATATATTTTTGCAGGGCGTTTCTGAAAAATGGCTTGTATTAATAAACTTTTTCTAAATCGCTAAAAATTCCTCAGTAGCTCAGTTGGTTAGAGCGGCGGACTGTTAATCCGTAGGTCGTAGGTTCAAGTCCTACCTGAGGAGCTAAAAATCCCGGTTTCCCGGGATTTTTTTTACATTCACTTTCCAATGTACTACATTTATATTCTTTATTCTGAGACATTTGACATTTACTATGCAGGCCATACAAATAACCCGGAAAGGAGATTGTTTGAACATTAAAATTTGAACACCTGACTTTTTTTATTCCTGCATTACATCGTTGGGAAATAGTTTTTCTAATCTTGCCTGGTTTAGTCGGGCAACAAAAATTACCACGGCTATTATAACTACTGAATAATATACAAAGGTTGGAATGGGTACCGGCTCTCCACCTGCATATGAATGTAAACCCGACAGATAATAGTTTACGCCGAGGTATGTCATTATTACCGACCCAAATGTAATTACCGAAGCAGTGTTTAAGGCAATAAACCCTTTAAGTCCCGGAATAAAACGCATGTGTAAAACAAATGCATATAAAACAATTGTTATAAGCGACCAGGTTTCCTTAGGGTCCCAGCCCCAATATCTGCCCCATGACTCATTGGCCCATATACCACCAAGGAACGAACCGATGGTCATTAGATATAACCCTGCTGTGAGGGACATTTCGTTTATGGCGGTTAATTCATCAATTGTTAACTGAAATCTAATTCTATTTGCTTTATTCTTTAAAATGGTTAACAACAAATTAAGGAAACCAAGCAAAGCACCCAGGGCAAGAAACCCATAACCCCCAATAATAACTGAAACATGCAATGTAAGCCAATAAGACTTTAGTACCGGTACAAGATTGGTAATTTGGGGGTTCATCCAGCTTAAATGTGCCACCATAAGAACAACCCCTGAAAAAAGAGCCGTTATTGGTAAAACCATATTGCTTTTACGGCTCATTAAAAATCCAGCCATTAAAATTGCCCATCCAATGAAAATCATCGATTCATATCCGTTGCTCCATGGCGCATGACCCGAAATATACCACCTTAAAGCCAATCCGGATGTATGGTATATAAACCCGGCAAACAAAAGTGCATAACCAGTTTTCATTAACCATTTAAAATAAAAAGATGGTTTTAAAAGAGCAAGGAACTGGAATAGCATCAAAACTGACCCAAGGATGAAAAAGAAAGTAGCCAGCCACATAAAAATGTTGAGCCGGTTATATAAAAGCTCAAAATTCAATTTGGTTTCAGATGGTAATAATTCAAGTGCATTTATAATTTGATACTTAATAATCCCATCAATTTCAACGTTGGCCCCTTCAACGTTATTTTCTCTAACCATATTTATCAGCTTGTCAATAACCGATGTAATATAAATACTATCACTCTCATTAAGGGTTGCAGGTTCAATAGCCGGGGTATACCATGGCTTGTTTCCAAAATTTTTTGAAGGGAATATTTTGTGAAGTGATGCTGTTTGGGTTAAATAAAATACATTAACCTGTTCATCAACCTTTACCAACTCCTGTTCAAATTTATCTCTTTTTGCAGGATTTTTTCTATATGCAGCATCAACCAATCTGTATAACTTATATTGCCGCTCACCTGAAAAGAAATCAACAAAAGCAGCTTTCTTTCCGTTAATTCCCAATAAGTTCTTTAACTTTGGGTCTTTTATTGTAATCAACGGTGTTGTTTGCCAATCAGATGGATATGCCATAATGCCCAAAACCAGCTGGTCGGCTGTTAATCCTTTAAAGCTGTTGTGCTTAACCAATTTAAGGGCTATTTCCTGGTGAAGTGTATTAAGAGGTTTAATTCTGCCACCATTATCCTGGACCCAAATCTTCCCAAACCTCGATGCAATTTCTTCCGATGGTGCCTTTGGTGTGGTTATAATTTGGGCAGGTAAATTTAACGGAATCAGTAAAAACAGTAATAATGTCAATTCTTTGCGTTTTTTATAAACTTTTTCAGCCTCATTCATTAAATGGCGGAACCTTGTTTTACGAACAAGCAGGGACAAAATCATACCCAACGACATTATAAAATACCCTACATATGTAATAAAAGTACCAACTGCATCATTATTTACCGATAAAATTGTTCCCTTTTCATCCTGATCATATGAACTTTGATAAAATCTGAAACCTCTGTAATTTAAAATGTTGTTCATAAAAATATCCCTTTGCTCTTTAACTCCCATTTCATTGTCAATAAGCGTTACATTACTGTTATAGGAAGACGGACTATTAGAACCGGCGTACCTTTCTAGGTTAAATTTATTCAGATAAAGGGAAAATGGTAAATTAAGGGGTAATGATCCATACTGTACTGTAAGTTTTAATGAACCCAGTTTTAGTTCGGTTGGAACACCCTCAATGCCTGTTTTGCCATAAACTATTAACTGGTTTGGGTTATTATTATGGTTAACATTTAAAACCACAGCGTTGGGAAGTTCTGATGTTGTTGGGTCGTGCATAGAAAAGGGTTGTAAAACAGCGGAATTATAAAACCGGCTGAAAACCATTCTGAAATGGCCAAAATCAAAAATCACACCCGGTTGAAAATTATGTTTCTCATTTATATCCAAAACATCTGTTAAACCACTTTCCATTATAATTTTTGATACCGCAATTTTTGAAAAAAAACCAAACTTACCCGTTTCTGTGTCCCTGTAAATATTAACATCAAGGTCTGGGTTATCACTGCTTTCAAACCCTATTTTTATACCATCCCTTTCAATGTTCCCACCTTCTTTAACAAATATTTCATCACGTGTTAGCCTGTTGGAAAAAACAAGGCCAATAAAGGGGTTCCCACCGGGCATTTCAACAGGCCTCTGTATAGCATTTGGTATAAAACCAATGCTGTTTATTTTTATAACATTATCTCCCTCCTTAATTTTTCCACTAAAAACATTTGGTGTAGCCGCAGAAAAAAATACTTTTTTTTGTAAAGTCAATGTGTCATTTTCTGAAAAAAGTTTAACCAAAACATAGGCGTCAGTCGAAATAATTTTGTCGCTGGCACCACCTTCTCTTAAATGCATAACCCCTTCGTAACCAATATACCGGGTTACCGCAGCTCCGGCAATAATCAGAAAAAATGAAATGTGAAAAAGGAACACCGCATAATCCCTTTTCTGCCCCATTTTAAACAATAAAATATTACCGGCCAGATTAATACCTAACCCCAAAAATATTAATTCAAACCACCATGTATTATAAACCAGCGCCTTTGCAGCCGAAGCGCCATAGTCGTTTTCAATAAATGTGGCCATAGCCATGGCTGCAGCCAGGATTATTAATAATCCTCCCATTAGCCAAAATGCAGAAATAAACCTGGTTACTTTTTTCATTGGTAAATAATATAAATAAGTCCGGATAGCCTGACCTGTTACATCGACAAAACCTCTCTGCCTTTCAGGCAAGCTCGCCTGACAAATTTTCATCAAAATAAAATTCAATTTACAAGGAATTTTTGCCTGCCCCTGCTTTTAGGGGAAATTCCCATGTATGCATTTTTATTAAAAAGGCGCCCGCGTTTTAAAAAACATGGTGGTTTATTTATTCCAAATATTAAATATTCCGGGTATTATTGCTTTTCTTCTAAACCAAAATGGTTTGTTATGTAAAGATATTAAGTATTATGATCCTTTGGTTTTAAAACCAAATTATAAAATTATTATTGTATAATTGCAGTTAAACTAATACGGGCATATCATTAAAAATAAGTTTTTCCAAAAAACATAATAGTTGCCGGACTAAATCATAATTAATAAATAAAATGGCACAATTTAAAAAAACAAGTCCAACTATTCCGATGATATTAATCACCGCTAACCATATTTATCTAATTGTATGATAATTTTACACCTGAATTTATTACTTTATTAATATTTACTGAAAACAGGTAGTATTAAGGTGAAAAGGCTAAATATAATTAAAGTAACATTATATCCGGTTCTTTACATATGGAAATTATTGCGTTTTCCGGTTTTTATAATAACCAGGGGCTAAGTTTTAAAACAAAAGCTATAGTTTCGCCAAAAAAGAGGCATGGTTCATTTTGTTTTTAAGTATTTGTTAAAAAAAATATAAAACACTTGGCACTATGGTTTTGTTTTCGTTTTTTAGCAGCATAAACAAATTGAATATTAAGCAGTTTGAAATTGTTAATTAATAATACTATGAATTGAAACGGGCATGATTCGTTAAACCAATAATCGGATGAAAATTCATCATGCGAGTTGAATCCGGTATTAATCTTAAATTATTTTCGGATGAAACACCCATGTTTGGTCAAACGCAAACAAGTAAGTAATAAAATTTAAACCGTGGGTGTTTCATAATTCCTTAAAATTTAAATTTTATTATGATGAAAAAGAGTTTATTTTTTTTAGCAATCATGTTTTTTTCTTTGGGAAGTAAAGCCCAGGAAAAAAAATTTGACATTGAAATACATGGCTATGTTGGCGTAGATGTTTTAAACGACTCAAGAGCCAGCAGAACAGCCCGTCTCCGCCATATTTATCTTTATCCGTTAAATAGATCATTAAACCAATCAGGCGAAGATTTAAATAAACGCGGTGAATTTGACCTGGATGCAGCCCATTCAAGATTAAGTGTTCACGTAAAAGGGCCAACGGTAAAAGGTATTTCAACAATGGCTATGATTGAGGGTGATTTTTCAGGTGGACCAATTGGCAGCGATGCAGTTCTCCAACTCAGGCATGCCTATATGCAATTCGGCTATTCTGATATTGCATTTACCGCGGGTCAAACATGGCACCCTTTTTTTATACCTGAAAACTTTCCACAAACATTAAGTGCCGGAGCAGGAGTTCCGTTTCATCCGTTGAGCCGTAACCCACAACTACGTTTTACCTGGAAACCCAATGAAAAAATTGAGCTTTCAACAGCAATAATTGAACAGGCCTTATTCAGGTCAAGCGGTTTTGCAAAAGGAACAGAAGAAAGCGGACAACCCGAATTAATATTCCAGGTAAAGGCCGGAGGTACAGGTGCTGTATGGGCCTCATTTACTGCCGGGTTTAAAAAACTGGCAGTCCCTACAACGATTGCATCTTACGAAACTCCGGTAACAATAAACAGTTCACATTATAGTGGTTCGGTAAGGTTTAAAACCAAAATTGCAACAATTCGGTCCGGAATTGTGTATGGCGGTAATCTTACAGAACATGTTATGCCCGGAGGTGTGGGCAGGGTTACAGCATCAAGCGGACCAAAACCGGAATTTAAACCTATTATTACACAATCATTGTGGTTCGATATATCTTCAACAGGAAAAACCTGGGATCCGGGCTTTTTTGCAGGATACCTTACCAACCTGGGGGCATCTGAGAATGTAACAGTTGTGAATGAACTTGGACGCGACCCCCAGGTGGGTGAAGTTTGGGCAATATCTCCACGTATAAGATATTTACTGGGTTCACATGTTTGGGTTGGAGTTGAATATCTTTATACAAATGCCGGATGGGGGACATCATATAATGCCAAAGGGAAACCTGAAAATATGGACAACTTTGTAAACCAAAGGGCCATGCTTTCATTCAGGTATACTTTTTAATGCTTTTTTTAAACCTAATTTTCAACTGTAGTATAAAAAAATTGATTTATTCTTGAAATTGGCAGCATTTATTAGTGAGTGCTGCCAATTTTTTTATCAAACGATTAATTGGGCCCATCAATTCAAGGGATATTTTTGGTAAACTAAAAAAAATCAATAACCGACATAAACTTTTTTACCAAACCATACTACATTTTATTTTGCAAAACATTACAGGTGCGGCTCTGCCTGAATCAAATTTCATTTCAAAATTTATAACACAAAACAGCCAAACTGGAGTTTATCTGTGAATGCAACATGGGTTTTCGGGCTTCATAAAAAATTTGCATATTCAACCTGACAATAATAGTTTGAACGATTAAAGTTTTAAATTAACTTTTTCTTAAATTGGGTTTAAAAAATGCAATAATTATCGGTTCATGAAAACTAAATTTGCGGTTCTGGCCGCTTTACTTATTGTTTTGGGATTTGGTATGATACATGGAAAATCTGTATTTATGGAATATTTAAGTATTGCCATGATAGGTACAGGTACTTCCTATCTTATTTATTTAATTTTGTCATCAAAAAAAAACGATAAAGATAACGCTTGACAATAGGGGAAAAAGCGATATGTATAACAAGGAAGAATCTAAATCCATAAGGATAGAATTTTGGAATAAGCTTGAAAACCGTACCAGGAGGCTGCCTTCGCAAAAGGGTAGAAAAAAAATATGGATATTTGACAATACCGGAATTAACGGGTTGGATTTACGATTTGATGTTGACAGAAACAAAGCGCAAGTGGCCCTTGAAATAAATCACAGTTGCGAAGAACGCCGTTTAGTATTATATGAGAAGCTATTAGCTTGCAAGTCAATATTTGAGTCTGAGTTTGAAGGTGCTTTATGCTGGGAGTATGTTTATGAAAAACCAACAGGAGAGCAGGTTTGCAGGGTATTTGCAGAAATGCAGGGAGACATTCATAACCAGCAGCTTTGGCCTGAAATGATGTTTTTTCTTATCGACAGAATGGTGCGTCTTGAAAAAGCTTTTCTGGAGGTGAAGGATTATCTTCAGTCCGATATTAATGAAACCTGAAAAATTTTGAGGTAAATGCAAAATACAACTTTGGATAAATCAACCTGGAAACAAATAAAAAGCGCAAAACCCGAACTTGCAATACTGCCCTGGGGTGCTACTGAAGCACACAATTATCACCTTCCATATGCCACTGATACTATTCTGGCTATGCATGTTGCAACCCAATCAGCAAAATATGCTGCCGAAAAGGGGGCAAAACTAATTGTGTTGCCTGCAATTCCCTATGGTGTAAATACAGGCCATGCCGATATCAAATTGAATATCAATATAAATCCTTCAACCCAGTTAATGATATTACACGATATAATGGAGGTTTTAAACCGGCAGGGGATTTTAAAGCTATTGGTACTAAACAGCCATGGGGGTAATGATTTTAAGCAGATAATAAGGGAACTTGGTTTAAAGTTTCCGCTTATGTTCATATCAACATGTAACTATTATCAGTCGGTTAACGAACGCGATTTTTTTGAGCTTGAAGGTGAACATGCCGGAGAAATGGAAACCAGTCTTATGTTACACCTTGAGCCTGATATTGTTAAGCCTATAGCAACGGCGGGAAGTGGGAAGGCCAAAAAATTCAGAATTCAGGCGTTAAATGAAAAATGGGCATGGGCCGAACGAAAATGGTCACAGGTTACAAATGATACCGGAATTGGAAATCCTTCAAAAGCAACAGTCCAAAAGGGTGAAGCCTGTTTTAATGCTATAGTTGAAAAAGTGGGTAATTTTATGTTGGATATATGTAACACAGATATTGGTAACCTTTATGAATAATATTGTTTTTGAGGCCGAATGGGCCACACAAAGTGCAATAATGCTGGCATGGCCACATGTTGAAACAGACTGGAGTGATATGCTTGATGAAGTAAGGTCATGTTTCATTGATATAATAACCAATATTTCAAATTACCAGGATGTTATTCTTTTAATGCAAAATGAAGATGAAATAAAAAACCTGCCCGTAAAATTTAATCAAAATGTGCATTGTTTAATTGTTCCAACAAATGATACATGGGCACGTGATTTTGGGCCATTATTTATTGAAAAAAATGGTACTCCGTGCCTACTCGATTTTAAATTTAACGGATGGGGCCTTAAATTTGGGGCAAATCGTGATAATTTAATAAACAATTCACTTTTTAAATCCGGAATATTTAGCCAAAATGTAGAATACTGCAATCGCCTGAATATTGTTCTGGAAGGTGGGAGCATTGAATCGGATGGTAGCGGGATTTTAATGACCACTTCTGAATGCTTGCTTTCACCTAACCGAAATGGTGCCTGGGACAAACCGGAAATTGAGAAATTCCTGATCGAAACCTTCGGGCTAAAAAAAGTTTTGTGGCTTAACAACGGCTATCTGGCCGGAGATGATACCGACAGCCATATTGATACCCTGGCCCGGTTTTGCAATAAGGAAACCATTGCCTATGTACAGTGTTTAAACCAAAGCGATGAGCACTTTGAATCCCTGAAAAGAATGGAAGGTGAATTAAAAAATTTCCGGACATCAGATAATAACCCGTATAAACTAATTCCCCTGCCTATGGCAGAACCTGTTTATTTTGATGGGAAAAGGTTGCCGGCAACATATGCCAATTTCCTTATTATTAATGGGGCAGTATTGGTTCCAACCTATAACAGTTCTATTGATGCCGAGGCTTTGCAACAGGTGACCAAAGCCTTTCCAAGCCGAAAAATTATAGGGATCGACTGCTCATCACTTATTAAACAGCACGGCTCGCTTCATTGTGTTACAATGCAACTTCCGAAAGGAGTATTGAAATTTTGAATCAATGAACCGGAAACCCGGAATTGACAACCCCTGTTGAATTTAAAAAATATTTTCTGATGAAACGAGCCATGAGTAACCCTAACTCACAAAGGATGATGATTATTTAGCGAGTTCCCCCGATGTATCGGGACAAGCTCCCTGGTAACTAAAAAAACAAATATATACAGATGAGAAGTATTAAAGCAGGACTAATTCAGCAAAGCAACGTTTCAGATATTGAATTAAATATCAGTAAAATTGAAAAAAACATTCGTATTGCCGCAGCCCAAAGAGCAGAGCTGGTTGTTCTTCAGGAATTGCACAACTCGCAATATTTTTGCCAGACAGAAGATACGTCCCTGTTTGATTTGGCTGAACCCATTCCGGGGCCATCAACAATTCGTTACGGGAAATTGGCTGAAGAACTTAATATTGTTATTGTCTCATCACTTTTTGAGCGAAGGGCCCCGGGTATTTACCATAACACTGCAGTTGTTTTTGAAACAGATGGTACAATTGCAGGAAAATACAGAAAAATGCACATACCCGATGACCCTGCTTATTATGAAAAGTTTTATTTTACCCCGGGAGATATAGGTTTTGAACCTATATCAACATCTTTGGGTAAATTAGGTGTACTGGTTTGTTGGGATCAATGGTACCCCGAAGCTGCCAGGCTTATGGCACTAAAGGGTGCCGATTTGCTGATTTACCCCACAGCCATTGGATGGGAAAGCAGTGATTCCAGGGATGAAAAAAACCGACAGCTCGATGCCTGGATTATTTCCCAAAGGGGGCATGCAATAGCCAATGGACTTCCGGTAATTTCTGTGAACCGTGTGGGTTTTGAACCCGACCCATCGGGCAGAACAAAAGGAATACAATTTTGGGGGAACAGTTTTGTGGCAGGGCCTCAGGGTGAAATAGTATCCCAGGCAAATAATAACAATGAAGAGATATTAATTGCTGAAATATCTCTCAGCAGGTCGGAGCAGGTCAGGCGCATTTGGCCATTTTTTCGCGACAGGCGAATTGATGCTTACGGGAATATTACAAAACGTTATATTGACCAGACATGAAAACTTTAAATCTTATAACAGGCTTTATCATATTGTTTTGTGCCTGTTCGGGCAATGAAAATGAACCCGAAGAAAAGTTGTATTTTCCCCCTTCAAACTCAGAAACATGGGAAACCATAAGTCCCGGAACACTTGGGTGGAATTCAGCCAATATTGCTGCGTTACTAACTTTGTTGGAAGAAAACGGAACCCGAGGCTTTATTGTAATTAAAGATGGGAAGATAGTTATTGAGGAATATTTTGGAAAAGCTTTGGTTGGTGGGGGTAATTTCAACAAAACATCAATATGGTACTGGGCATCGGCCGGAAAAACCTTAACAGCAACAGTAACCGGTATAGCCCAAAAGGAAGGGCTGTTATCAATTAGAAATAAAACATCAGGTTATTTAGGGACCGGATGGACATCAATGGCAATTGAAAAGGAAAACCGAATAACAGTGTGGAACCAGCTTACCATGACTACAGGGTTAGATGATGAAGTGCCGGACAATCACGATTTTACCAGGGAAAGTTTGATATTTAAGGCCAATGCCGGTTCCAGGTGGGCATACCATAATGGCCCGTACACATTACTTGGCCAAGTTATTGAAACAGCCACTGGAGAGAGTTTTGAAGGGTATTTCAATAAAAAAATAAAGGAAAAAACAGGAATGGATGGCTTTTGGCAATGGATTGGAAACGATCATGTCTATTTTAGCACGCCAAGATCGATGGCACGTTTCGGTTTACTAATATTAAACAAGGGTGTTTGGGGTAGAGAGACAATAATTAAAGATAAAGAATTCTTTACCGAAATGATTTCAACATCACAACCGCTAAATAAATCGTATGGTTATTTATGGTGGCTTAACGGAAAGGAATCCTTCAGGGTTCCTGAGTCCCAGCTTGTTTTTAATGGCTCGGTTTCACCAAATGCCCCGGTTGATATGATTTCAGGAATGGGCAAAAACGGCCAATATGTAAGCGTTATACCATCAATGCGGTTAGTAGTTGTTCGTATGGGAGAATCTCCTGATAATGTTCCGGTACCTTTTCTTTTTCTTGATGAAATCTGGAAAAAGTTAAACCTTGTTATCAGATAGCCTATTAATCAAAACAGTTGTTTAACTGGTAATGGTTTGAAAAAACGATGTTGATCTTTACTTCAGTGGCTGGAAATTATTAAACCCGGATTAGTCATTAGAAAGGCAATGAACTAATTACTTAGCCGGGATTAACCCTACCGAATAGTCGGTACAGGCTGCTTTAGAAAAACTTAATTTGTAAGCATTTCTGATTACAAATTTTTAGTTTTTCTTTAGCGATTTGTCAAAATAGAAGGCATGTAATCAATAACTTAATACTATTAATTTCTAATGACTGTCATTAGAAAAAATGGCTAAAGACAAATTTGGGTTAAAAATCAAAATACAGTATTAAAATCTATTTTTTTAACCCTGCCTTTTTCCACGGAATCATATACTCAACATAATATGAAAAACCGGCATTAATTCTGTTATCACCATTTCCGAATCCGGGAATGAAATAGGGAGATAATATATCAGGATTATCGTTTATAATTGAAACTTTAATTTGAAAGGTCCAGCCCAGGTATAAATTTTTAAACAGTTCCATCCGGGGCCCGCCTGAAATCTCGAGCCAATGAGTATTTACTGTATAGATACCTATATCACCTGTATAGATATTCCAATACCCGTTTTCAATCATAAAATGTGGGGCGCCGTGTTCCTGGATTGCCAAACCATAGTGTAGCCCAAATAGGAGATTGTCGTTACTACCGGCCTCTTTAACACCTAGAACATCGTATTCGAAACCTGCCTTTAAAAATGTGCCATTAGAGCTATAGTGATATTTTTCCTCCTCAAAAAACACCTTTTCGTAACCGGCTTCACCAAGAAACAGAATTTTTTCTTTAACCGATATACGGGTTAAAAATGAAAGTCCTGTTCTGTAATTGTTAAAAACCTTATTTATGGGTCCGGCCAGGTTTACACCAACAGTAATTCCTTGTGACGGTTCCCAATTTGCACTTTTTGTTTGTCCTTTGACCTGCAACAAAACAAACAGGAAAAAACTAATAAATAAATATCTTAACATTTTCAAAGTTTTCGCCATATTTAACTTTTGGATAAAAAACTGCCACTGAATCAATAAATGTTTTGGTGTACTTAACTGTATCAATTTTAAAATCAAATGTAAATCCACATTCCCTCGAAATAAACCTGAGTTCCTTGCTATGTTCAATCCAAATGGTATCCCTGAGGGAATTAATTGCAATAACGAATACTGTTTCATCATTATCAAAAGATAAGGGTAAAAAAATCTTCGATAACGTTTGGTTGGCATATAATAAATTTCCGGGCCTGGATAAACCGAAAATTGACGTGTTTTTTATTAAACTATCCTTTAATGATTTAGAACGCGCTGAATAAAACCCGCTTTGCAATGAATGCTGGTTTGACAGGCATAACTCCTCTTGGTTACACCCGGGCAAAAAAGAGAGGTATAAAAACAGCAATAACAATAAAACTACATTTATTTTCACGCCATTAAATTTTAGTTAATTATTTGAATTAGTGGACATTCACATTTTAATTATAAATTATTGCCCATTTCCCCAAAAATATGGACAATTAATTCCGCAAAGCGAAAACCTGTGTTTTACAATTCAATTACGTTTAATTTAGTATAATTTAATCTCAATAAAAACCTTCCTGCTTTCATGTTCCCTCTACTATGCAGATATTTTTCAGGAAAATTTAAGACAAATAAATATCATTTTTTTTAAATATCAACCTTAACCTTTTCAAATATAATTTAATTGCATGATAATGAGCAATTCTCTTTATTTGAAATATTACCATTAATTCTACTTTAGCATATTCGAAATACTGATAAATGCCTGGTAACTAACCGGGTAAAATTCATAAACACAAAGATACAACCAGATGGATGGAGGTTAACACCATATAAAATGTTGTAAATAATTTGCCAACAACATAAGGTTTGTAATGTTTGGCAACTCAAATTGTTTATAAAAGTTAAGAAGCCAAAAAATTACCAAAATTCACCCGGTATAAATTAGACCCGGTTTAAATAACTACTATTTTTTCTGTTTTTTTTTGGGTAAAAGGGTTTTAAGGTTCTACATTTGCATCCATTAACCGGGGCTAGGAAAAGAGTAAAATTTAAATAAACCTATATGAGCAACTTATTATGTTCTTCCATAGGGAAGAAACTCCTGATGGGGTTGTCGGGATTGTTTTTAATCATGTTCCTGTTGGTCCACCTGACAGTAAACGCCCTTTTATTAGTTCCCGACAATGGGGAATTATATAATGTCGCAGCTCATTTTATGGCCACAAACCCATTTATTAAAGTAATGGAACCTTTGTTGGCTCTTGGGTTTCTTGTACATATTTTGTGGGGTGTTAAACTTACCCTGGATAACCAAAAGGCCAGAGGTAACAATAAGTACGCCGGAGGGAAAAAAACAGCAGGGGTAAGTTGGGCATCACAGAACATGTTTGTACTTGGAGTAACTATTTTCGCTTTTTTGGTATTGCATATTGCCCAATTTTGGGTAAAAATGAAAATTACCGGAAGCGATTTGCTTGAGCCCGTAACTATCACCGTTGGTGGTGTACATACAGAAGTTGAAAATGCTTATGCACTGGTAAACAAAACTTTCGGTTATTTGTGGATCGTAATTGTTTATGTTATAGCCGGCATTGGTTTGGCTGCTCATCTTTCACACGGGTTTTGGTCGGCATTTCAAACTATTGGGATGAGTAACCAAATTTGGCGGATAAGATTATCATTGTTAGGCGGAGTTTTTGCATGGGTTGTTGGTTTGGGTTTCTCTCTTATCGCGCTTCTGCAATATTTATTCTATCAGGTTTAATCATTTTAATTGGGTGAGGTTATGGTAAAAATTGATGCAAAAATCCCGGAAGGGCCATTGGCCCAAAAGTGGAACAAATATAAGGCTGACCAAAAACTGGTTAACCCTGCAAATAAAAGAAAGCTTGACATTATTGTAGTTGGAACCGGCTTGGCAGGTGCATCGGCTGCTGCATCCTTCGGTGAAATGGGCTTTAATGTTAAAGCATTTACAATTCAGGATTCTCCGCGAAGGGCGCACTCAATTGCCGCACAGGGAGGGATTAACGCGGCCAAAAATTATCCCAACGATGGCGATTCTGTTTACAGGTTGTTTACCGATACTGTTAAGGGAGGTGATTACAGGGCGCGAGAGGCTAACGTTTATCGGTTAGCCGAAGTAAGTAATTCAATAATTGACCAGTGCGTGGCACAGGGAGTACCTTTTGCCAGGGAATATGGAGGTTTGCTCGATAACCGTTCTTTTGGCGGTGCACAGGTAAGCCGTACTTTTTATGCCAAGGGGCAAACCGGTCAGCAGTTATTGCTTGGCGCATACCAGGCATTAATGCGCCAGGTTGAGAATAAGACCGTGAAATTATATACCCGCAACGAGCTTGTTGATATAGTAATTGTTGATGGTAAAGCTCGCGGGATTATTTCCCGTGATTTGGTTACAGGAGAACTTCAGCGTCATTTTGGGCATGCAGTAGTTTTGGCAACAGGAGGGTACGGCAACACCTTCTTTCTTTCCACCAATGCCATGGGCTCAAATGGCTCTGCTGCCTGGCAGGCTTATAAAAGGGGTGCAATGTTTGCAAACCCTTGTTACGCGCAGATACACCCAACTTGTATCCCTGTTCATGGCGAGTTTCAGAGTAAGTTAACCCTAATGTCGGAATCACTAAGAAATGACGGCCGTATTTGGGTCCCGGCCAAAAAAGAGGATGCAGAAGCAATCAGGAAAGGTAAGTTAAAGCCTATAGATATAACCGAAGAGAATAGAGATTATTTTCTTGAGAGAAGGTACCCTGCCTTTGGAAACCTGGTTCCTCGCGATGTGGCTTCAAGGGCAGCAAAGGAGAGGTGTGATGCAGGCTTTGGGGTTGGTGCCACAGGCCTCGCTGTTTATCTCGATTTTAAATCTGCAATTGAACGACTTGGCGAAGATGTCATAAGAGCCCGATATGGAAACCTTTTCCAAATGTATGATAAAATTGTTGATGACAATCCATATAAAACACCAATGATGATATACCCGGCAATTCACTATACTATGGGCGGTATATGGGTTGATTATGAGCTTCAGACAACTATTCCCGGGTTATTCTGTGCCGGTGAGGCAAATTTCTCTGATCACGGGGCTAACCGCCTTGGGGCATCTGCTTTGATGCAGGGCTTGGCCGATGGATATTTTGTACTTCCTTACACTATTCAAAACTACCTTGCCAACGATATTAGAACACCCCGGATGACTGGTAATGAAAAAGAGTTTGTTGATGCGGAGGATGCTGTAAAGGCACGTTTTGAAAAATTGCTTGCAATAAAGGGTAAACGTTCGGTTGACAGCTTCCACAAAGAACTTGGATTGGTTATGTGGGATTTTGTTGGTATGGCACGTAACAAAGAGGGATTAGGGCAAGCCATTGAGAAAATTCGTTCTATTAAAAAGGAGTTTTGGAGTAATGTCCGAATTCCCGGAACTGAAGAAGGGATGAACATTGAGCTTGAAAAGGCAAACCGCCTGATTGATTTTATCGATATAGGCGAGTTAATGGCAATTGACGCTTTAAACCGTGAGGAGTCATGCGGCGGACATTTTCGTGAGGAGTATCAAACAGAGGAGGGAGAGGCCCTGAGACAGGATGAGAAGTTTGCTTACGTAAGTTGTTGGGAGTTTAAAGGCGAAGGACTTGATCCTGAATTGCACAAAGAAGAACTGCAATTTGTTGATGTAAAGCTCATTCAACGGAATTACAAATAATTGCCACGGCATGTTCAAAATTTAAATGAGTAATACAATGGAAAATAATATAAAACTCACACTAAAAGTTTGGAGACAAAAAAGTGCCAGGGACAAAGGGCGCTTTGAAACATATAAGGTAAGTAATATATCAACCGATAGCTCCTTTCTTGAAATGATGGATGTTCTTAATGAACAATTAATTAACAACGGAGATGAACCGGTTGCTTTCGATCACGACTGCAGGGAAGGGATATGCGGAATGTGCTCATTATACATCAATGGGCGTCCACATGGGCCTGATGACGATATTACAACCTGCCAGTTACACATGAGAAAATTTAAAGATGGCGAAACAATTTGGATTGAACCCTGGCGTTCAGCCGGATTTCCGGTAATAAAGGACCTTATTGTTAACCGTAATGCATTTGACCAGATTATTGCCGCCGGGGGATATGTTTCGGTTAATACCGGCGGGGTGCCTGATGCCAATGCCATACCAATTCCGAAGGACGATGCTGATGAAGCAATGGATGCGGCTTCGTGTATTGGTTGTGGGGCATGTGTTGCTGCATGTAAGAATGGTTCAGCCATGCTTTTTGTTTCTGCCAAGGTTAGTCAGTTGGCATTACTGCCACAGGGAAGGATAGAAGCTGCACGCAGGGCCAAAAATATGGTTGCCAAAATGGATGAACTGGGATTTGGTAACTGTACCAATACAGGTGCTTGTGAAGTTGAATGTCCCAAAGGTATTTCATTGGCCAATATTGCACGCTTAAACCGTGAGTATTTAAAGGCCAAATTACAGGGTTAACTTAATCTATATGTTAAATACTCATATACCATGATTTAAGCATTTTTATATTATTGATTTCTTAACTAGTCCAACGTGAAAAAGACTTTTCAATGCTATAACCATTTGATAACTAAG
>JBBIVA010000026.1:0-32449 GCA_037439945.1 Marinilabiliaceae bacterium | reverse complement strand
GGGTTAAATTATTTGGTGCCAAGCGCAAATTTTAAAGGAGGTACATTTAACCACCACTTTAAAAGTACCTCCTGTAACAAACAAAATAATATCACAAAAAAGCCGGATTCAAATTTCTATTCCCATTACCTTATAAAAGTGTTTGTGTGTTATATCCTTTTATTTTACCTTGATAGAATCACCTTTTTGTTAATAACTGAATTTCCGGCTGTTAATCTGATAATATATATTCCCTGCGGCAAATTTTCAGGATAAAAGGTTGTATTGTTTGGACCTTCATCCATAAATCCACTTTCAATAGTTTTAACAATTCTGCCATTTAAATCCAAAACCTGAATTGTTACTTGCATATCGTATTCAAGTGTGTAATCTATATTGGCATACAATTTAACAGGGTTTGGATATATTTTAAGCGATTTCTCAAATGTAGGTTTTTCGTTTATGCTGCTTACAGTTCCCTGGTCTGTCACCAGAAAATACATCATATTCCCGGTTGACCCTGTGTTTGTATTGCTTCCAAGATTAATAACATCATCTTTTAATACGCTTTTTGAATATACGTTCATAGCTGTGCGTGAGCCTCCGGCATTTCTTATATAAACTGTTTCAGATGTTAAATTCCATTCTGAAAGCCAATCGGGAGTAACTGTAATTGAACGGTGGTGTACAAGGTAAATGTCAGCATTTTGCTTTGCAGTAAAGGTTGCCAGTTTAGGAACAACAATTTTTCGTGACTCCATTGAAGTTCTTAACCACTCTTTTTCGCTAAGATAGGCCGGACCTTCATCATAATAAAAGTTCATATCACCATATATTGATGGAACGGTTGAAAGGGAAGGCATAATTTCCCATTTCATTGCATTGGGTATATCCATAACTTTTAAATCTCCTATTACAATTCCCGATCCGCGGTAAATCCCATCAGCCAGGTAAATATTTGGGGAAGGGGGCGGAAAATCCATATCAGTGGCTACGTAAAACCCGGGGTGCGGCGGTTGGTTATAGGATGAGTTTTGCCATGATACGGCTACACGGTAAACCGGATCGTGCATAAAAGTGTAAAGTTTATGCGTTGTTGGCATAACCGATGTATAAACCCTTAAAGCCTGGTTGTCATCTCTTCTTAAAATTACCTCTTCGCGCCAGTCGCCAAACAAATCGGCCTGCAAGGTTGGAGTGGCTTTAGTGCCATTATTTGAAGCTGCACCGGTGGCCGTTAATAGTCTTGTGGCTGTGTTTGATGAAATATTCCATCTTTCGATACGGTTCTGGTCCAGTAATTCTCTCGACAGAGATCCATTCCACCAAACCACAAAATTTATTGAGCTTGGAACATTACCTACCACAGCCCCATTAACGTTGTATAATCCAAGCCCGCCTGAAGCCCAAAAATGAAACCCCGGATTGTTTGGGTCCAACTCTGCAGCCGCACCCCTGCCAATATCAGCTGCCACCCTGTGATTAAAAATGATCTGCCCGTTGTTTGCGTACCGTAATGAAACACCATTGCCGCCACTCTCGTGAGGCATCCATATCATGGGATAAGTATCTCCTTTTTTCATAAAGGTAACATGGGTTGCATCACCGTGTCCCATACCCGATGTGTGCATACCTGTGCCATTGCCTGAAATAACTGCCGACCCTGTTACAATATCATGCCTGCCGTCTACGTTGGCATCAATTACATGAATGGAGTGGTTTCCCTGTCCGTAATAGGCCGTGTTACCGCTTGTATTTGAATCAAATGTCCATTTTTGGGTTAGTTGCCCGTTTCGCCAGTCCCATGCAGCAAACGTCATACGTGTATAATATCCCCGCTGAAAAATGGCCGAAGGGCGTTCACCATCTACATAAGCCACGGTTGCATTAAAACGGTCAACCCTGTTTCCGTAGGAGTCGCCCCATGCTGAAACGGTACCCCTATCCGGCCAGTAATCTGCTGTGCCCATTTCTTTTCCTGTTGCACCATTAAAAACAGTAAGATATTCAGGGCCTGAAAGTATATAGCCTGAAGGGTTGCGGTAAACCAGTGTGTGGTTTGCCGAAGCAGCAGGCCCCATACTAAGATAGTTACCCAAACCATCCTTAGTACCTGGGGCTGTTTTTACCATTATCTCAGACCGCCCGTCGCCATCAAAATCATAAACTAAAAATTGGGTATAGTGGGCACCTGCCCTTATGTTTGGGCCAAGGTCGATTCGCCATAGCCGTGTTCCGCTTAGGGTATAGGCGTCAAGCAGTACATTATCGGTAATACCCGACTGGGAATTATCTTTTGCATTGTCAGGCTCCCATTTTAATACGATTTCATATTCACCGTTACCTGTTAAATCGCCAACACTGGCGTCGTTGGGAAAGTAAATGCCCCCTTGTGCGCCATTGGCGGGTCGTTGCAACGGAATATCAAAATACCCTGCATTTTCGCCCTCCAGATTGTTTATTATCCGGGCCGGCTTTATATCAATTTGTTCTTTTTCATTAATAATAGCCCTTAAATAATAATTACTGTTTAACGGGGCATTTGTATCCAGAAATGAAGTTACACTTGTAATAGGATCAGTATTCAGTTTTGTTGATTCCCTGTATAAATTGAATCCTGTATTCCAGGGTTCATTACCCAAAAGGCGCCAGTTTATATAATAACCATTGCCTTGCCTTATTGCTACCAGTCCCCGGTTTAGGGGCTCCATCTGCATTTGGGAATTAAGCTGAAAAAGTGTGCCTAAAATTAAAACACAGGTAGTTACCAGGTTGCGTATGTAAATATTATTCATACAAAAATAATTTGTTTTTAATGGTTGCATGGAACTAACATGTCGGTTTTCATTGGTGATTTTCGAAAAATCGGAACCGGTAATGTTTTTCTCAAACATGTTCGTTTCATGTGTAAATATTTTGGACCATTTCAGTTTCCTTTTGTTTTGGGTATAAAAACATCGGGTTTAGGGGGCGGAAAATCCATATCGGTTGCCACATAAAAGCCGGGGTGGGGAGGTTGGTTATATGATGAATTTTGCCATGATACAGCCACCCTGTAAATGGGATCGTGCATAAATGTGTAAAGTTTGTATGTTGTTGGTATTGTTGTTGCAAAAACCCTTAATGCTTCCATATCACCCCTTACAAGTATTACTTCTTCTCTCCAGTCACCTACTAAATCGGCCTGCAACACTGGTGTGGATTTTGTTCCATTTATTGAGCGTGCCCCTGTGCCATCGAGCAACCGTGTTGGTGAATTGTTTTTAATGCTCCATTTATCAATGGTATTCCTGTTTAATAATTCGCGGCTAAGCTGGCCATCCCACCAAATAATGAAATTGCATGAATTAGGTGCATTGCCCACTCTTTCCCCGCTAAAATTATAGAGGTTGTTGCCACCTGCCCCTGCACCCCAAAAATGAAATCCCGGTGATTCGTGATCTATTTCAGCGCCAACGCCCCTTCCATAGTCAACGCCTTTATGATGGTGCCAAAGGTAATTTTCCGAATTGGCCGGTCGAAGGGCAATTCCCCCGGCTCCCTCAAAGGGCATAAAAATGTATGGAACTTTATCATTTTTACGCATGTACGTTACGTGGCAGGCATCGCCGTGGCCTGATTTATTTATAGTTTTGCTGACATTGTTCAAGCCTTTACCTTTCGAATTAATTACTGCAGCCCCTGTAACAATATCGTGTTTTCCATCGTTATTGGCATCAATAACGTGAATGGCATGGTTTCCCTGCCCATAAAAACTTTCATTTCCTTCAGTGTTTGTATCAAAGGTCCACCGCCGTGAAAGTTCTCCATCCCGCCAATCCCATGCTGCCATTGTCATCCTGGTATAATAGCCCCTTTGAAAAACTGCGCTTGGCCTTTGCCCGTCGAGATAGGCAACTGTTGCATTAAAGCGGTCAACCCGGTTACCCTGGCGGTCGCCCCAATCGGCAACCCTGCCCCTTAATGGCCAGTAATTTTCAGTTGCCAATTCTTTTCCTGTAAAACCATCGAAAACAGTTATATATTCTGGTCCTTCAATAATAAAACCTGACTGGTTTCTGTAAATAGCATTGTTATCGGTATTTGAAGCTGGACCACCGGATAAAAAGTTACCCACTCCATCCTTTGTACCGGGAGCTGTTTTTACCATAACCTCTGATTTCCCGTCTCCGTCAAAATCAAAAACCAGGAATTGTGTATAATGTGCCCCGGCTCTTATATTTGGGCCTAAATCTATGCGCCATAGCAATGACCCGTTTAATGAATAGGCATCAATTAATACATTATCGGTTATTCCGTTGTGAGAATTGTCGCGGGCATTATTGGGCATCCATTTAAGAACTATTTCATATTCACCATCTCCGTTAAGATCGCCAACACTGGCATCATTGGCAAAGTAAGTGCCGCCATTAATTCCTTTCACGGGGCGTTGTATGGGTATATCAAAATATCCGGCCTGCTGGCTTTCCATTTTTTCGAAAAAACGGGCCGGCTCAGATTTTAAACTTTCTTTATCTTTTATTAATATTGAAACAGTGTATTTCGAATTTATTGTACCGGTTTTATCAACAAACGAAGTAACCCTTTCAATGGGAGTATTGTTAATTTTCTCTCCGTTGCGGTATATGTTAAAGGATGTATTGTACGGTTCATTGCCCAAAAGCCTCCATTGTATTAAAATTCCATCGGCCTGCTGAAAAGCAATTATACCGCGGTTTAAATTTTCAACCTGTTTTTGGGCTTTTATTATTGGGAAATTTAATAATCCTAAAATCAAAGCAGAAAATATATATTTAGATATTTCCATCCTGAAATTCTGTTTTTTATCTTATGGGTTGATCGTTTTATCTTTTTGATAAAGGATTTTAATTCACTTTAGGCTCTGTTTCTCCGCTTAAATTATGTGAAATGTAAAAAATCAGGTCAATTGGCAAATTTGTCTTAACATTTTGTTTCATCAAGATTTGATGCCATATCAACCAATTAAACTTAATATTTGAAAATTTGCTTTAAATATTATTGTTTTATCACTTAAGGTATTTAGTTGTTTTTTACGTAATAACCAAGTGTTTCAACAGTTTATACCTAATAATGAATTTTTAGGTTACTCAATAATTGAAATATCTTCCACGAGGCAAACCCCGTGGAAGATATTGGTTTATTTATGAATTGCCGGTTAATAAATGAGCAATCCGAAGTTCAAATATTATTTAACAACTACACGTGATATTCCAACTCCTTCATCAGAAGTAACTTTTACAATAAAGATACCTTTACGCTGAATAGTAATGGTTTGTTCATTACCAAACATTAGTTGTTTGCTAATAACAGCGCCACTCATATCCAACACTTCAACAATGTACTTATCAGAGTTTACATTGATATAGAATGTACCGTTACTTGGGTTAGGATAAACCCCAGTTTTAAGTTCTTTTTTAGGCTCGGTAGAAGTTGTTACACCCGATACCACAACCCCGCCTGAAATTGTAATAACGGCAGGAGATGCAAACAGATTAACATCCTGGGCATTTTCATCTTTAACAATTCCCAAATAGCTTACAAGATATACGCCATCACCATCAAGGAAATGGAAAGGATCAACAATATAAGTAGTTCCGGTACCTGCAAAATCGAATGTTTCGTAAGCAGGGTCACCGGCTGCTTTAATTTGCCAACCACTCATGGTCATTCCGGTAAGCGGGCTTACAGACAGGGTATATATATTCCCGTTTTTAACAAGGTTTACTTTAAAATCGAATACCACAAATTTGGTAACATTGGATACTCGTGTCCCATCGCCGGCTTTGGCGCTAACAAAATAGGTACCGGTTTGGTTAAATGCAACAATAGCTGATGTTCCGGTAACTCCCGGAGTAAAATCACTCCATGGGCCAAACGGGCCGGCACTGTATTGCCAGGTAAAGTTTGAAAGTGAACCTGTGTTGGTTAAAGTTAAAGCCTGGCTTGTTTGGCCAACTGCAAGGTATTGCGTTGTACTGTTTGCTATAGCAAAGGTACTAAGGTCGCGAGCCAAAACATACGTTTTATTGCTTATTGGGTCATACAGGTTACGGTGTACATGATTAGCAGGTATAACTATACGTTTATTAGTGATGTAGGTAGCTGAACCACTTACAAAGTCACCCTCGAATATCATTTGTCCATTACCACTGAGGAAAAACCTACCAAATTCAGCATCAGGGTTTGTGCTTATTCTAAAAACATTTGGTGGATTAAAAAATACCCTTGCATTTTCGGATATATATACATTTCCACCAGCTGTTGGTGTTTCTGCATTCCCCACCATTAACGTGTTGTTGGTGTTGGTTCCCCACTGGTTAAATTTGGCCACCCCGGTACCTTTCACCGTTAATGTTGCATTATTAGCGCCCATTCTGAGCAAATCCTGGTCTTTTTCAAAAACTCCCGATTCAATTACAAGTTCTCCGGCAAAACCATCAGCATTACCTCTCCACCTTAGTACATCATCCGGAGTGTTGCCTCGTATAATTAATTTGGCTTTTATTTCAGGCGATGCCTGATAATGAATTTGTGATGCCCCCATAATTGTATCAACCCCGTTACGGAAAACAGGCCATACCGGAGCGGTTACCGGTACAATTATATTATTGTTTTTCGGGTATGCCAATGGTGTCCAGTTTCTCATATTATGAAAATCGTCACTTGCCGAACCATTCCAGGTTATGTTAAGTGCACTTGCATTCCCTGCCATTTTAACAACCTGTATTTCGGCGCTTACATGTGGCTGCCCGTCTACAAGGGCATGGAATGCAACAAAATAAGTTCCAACAGCGGCAAAATCAGGAGTGTATTCGTTGCCCGTAACAGGAGGGTTAAATGAGGCATGGCCCACCCCCTGAGTTGTTGTCCATTTCCATTCCCCTGAAGAAAGGGTACCTGAACTTGCAGTTGCCGTAACTTTGGTACCTGTTTGTGCCCCCCTTAAAAATTGGGTAGCGGCAGGTGTTAATACAATCTTATCGGAACCTATAATAAAACGTAATTCATTTGATACAACATTTCCGCCAGGGGTAACGGCTTCGCAAACAAGGTAAAATGTGCCGCTTTGTGAAAAATTTGGAGTTAAATTACTTGTAGTGGTTGATGATGAAAGGACAGTATTGTATGGCCCGCCAGGAGTTGTTCCATATTTCCATATAAACTCAGTGGCAATATCCCTTATATTACTTTTTTCCAATGAAACAGGGGGGCAGTTTTGACCTGCCACTGATGCAATTGTTCTTTCAGTCAAACGGTCGGTAAAATATGCAAAAACAGTAGTTTGTGGTTTGGCTTTAAAGTAGGTTCTGTTTGCAATCTGGTCGAAATAGTAATTAATAAAGAAATTGGCACCACCTGTTATTTTATTTGCAGCTATAGCATTTGTTATGTTTGCCGTTGCCCGGTGGTCGCCATTAATTTCCAAAGTACCGTTACCGGTAATAGTTAAAACACTTAGTCCTTCTGCCGGTGCAAAACGAATCAACCTGTCGCCGGTTGCATTAATATGCATAACTCCGTTGTCCCTTATAAAAATTTTACCACCTAAAGTGGGTGTACTGGAATTCCCCATGTGCACAGTCTCATCAATTTGTGCACGGCCTGTACCCTCCACAATAAAAATTGATTCATTGTCTCCAACAGAGAAAGGCCTGCGGTGCCTCAAAATACCTGAATTAACAATAAGGGTTCCCCGATAAATGGCTGTGGCACTTGTTGGGTTACTTACGTAAAAAGTATTTCCTGTATTCATTGATACAGTAAACTGTCCGCGGTCAGTACCCCCCGCTACAGATGGCGCGGCAACCGAAAGTGTACGGACTGTAATATCTGTGCTACCTGAGATAATAGGGTGCAGTGGATTAGCCGGGTTAGCATAAGTTGTTGTATTGCCAACAACCAGGAAATTATCCACAAGTGTGGTTGGATTATCCCAATTTAATTGATTGTTAGCATCCGCACTAATACTACCTTTCCAGTTCAGGGTAAGTCCCTGGCCATTAAGCCATGTTGTACCTGCGAGCAAAAAAATGCCCAATGCCATGGCTCTTAAAGTTTTTGAATAAAGATTTTTCATCCGTATTAAGTTTTTAAGATTAGGACGAATGAAACCCGCATGTGAATTTTCATCCTGATTAAGTTTTAACGAACATGCTCGTTATAATCTGAATAATTAAATTAAGCTGCACCAAAAAACGGCATCATTGTTTAATTATTCATTGGCTAATATGATTTAAGGTTAAACAATTAAAATTTAGTTTAAAATGGTAAAAACCAGTTTGCACGGTCCATTAATTTTGCGCGCACCAACTCGGCCCTGGCATTATCCCCGGCGGCTGAGAATTTAGCTGCTACACGGTTTGCCAAATAGGCATTGTCGCCCCTTCTTATGGCAATGCGCACCAGGTCGGCCCAGCGCTGACCTTCAAAGGCAAGTTCACGGCCACTTTCATTTATTATATGGTCCTCATATTCAGTGAGGATATCACCCGTTGGGTTAACAGTTAACGGGGAAAGGCCAACCCTTCCTCTAACACCAATACCCCTGTGCCAGTTTCCCCTGTAATTGGTGGGTATTTGAGCAGCAGAGGTTTGGCGGGCATCAAAATTAAAGGGGTGGGTTAAGAGGGACATTGAATAAACCGGGCTTTCCTGGGTGTATATAATCTCGCCGGTATTAGTTGTTTTGTAGGCCACATTGCGGAATGAAAAATCATTGGCACCATGAAAGCCTGAACCCGGGTAACTTGCCCTTATACCATTGTTTAACAATGCATGGGCCAGGTAATGTTGTCCTGCCCTGTTGGCTGCCTCAATATATCTCAGGTGTAAACCTCCGGCACGCCACAAATACCATTTGCCCGGATGTTTAAGTGGTTGTATTTCATTATATTCGGCAATGAATTTTGTTATAACGGGCTGCCCTCCAATAATATCATAGCTACCCTTATTCCCGAAAATATCCACTACATGGCCCCTGAAATCACCGGTAAAGCCATTGGCCTGAATTTGATTTTCCCAATCATTAATAATATGTTGCGATGGTTTAAGCTTATAGCTGCCCGATGTTATTGAAAAAATTGAATGAAACGGACTTGGGCTATAATCCTGGTGATAATGCATAACCCATAACCATTCACCATAATAATTGGCATCGCCATAAACCTTAAACATAAGTGGCCAGAAGTTTACCACGCTGTTTAAGTCCTGACCAAAAAACCTTAAATAACCGCTTGTATATCGGCTTGTCCCCGGATTCGCAGGTTGAGCATCATCGCGGTAAGCCATTTTATACTGGTCAAAAATATTGTAACCACCATATCCGCCTGCCCCCCGATCCATTATATTTCTGAATGCCGATGCGGCGTTTATATAGTCGCCATCCCACAAAAATAGTTCGCCAAGAAGGTAAAGTTTATCTATATACATTGTCCGCGTATGGAAACCATCAATTGACCTGTATAACCCTTCATCAGTATAAGTGTTAAGCGAAGGAACCTGAACCATTTCACTTATTAACTTGTCAACCATTTCCTCAATGCCATAAACCGGAAATTCCCCTTTCTCAATTTTTGAAAGATCTTTGTTGCTTTCAAATGGTTCGGTAATATATGGTACATTACCGTAATGAATAACCATTTGTAAATAAATCCAGCTTCTGAGGGCCACAACATCAGAATATCTGGGTTCAAAGGCTTCACGGCTCATTTTCCGCTTTTCAAGCATTATCCGGAAATTCTTAATTATGTTATTGCAATTGTTTATAAGGGAGAAGAATGGGGCTGGGTCTGCCCATGGGTTTCCTTCACTTATTGTTCCATGATCAGAAATTTCCCTTAGATAATGGTCGGCATTTACAGTTACATCCATCAAATCAGCCCGTAATTCGTTCAAAACTACATACTGAGGGGCCAACATAATGAGTTTTCCGTACAACCCCCTGATTGCAGCATCGGCATCAAACTTATCGCGGTAAAACTCATCTTCTGTGAGCACATCCTTTGGTTCAACATCCAACAGGTCATTGCATCCTGAAATCAGGGAAAAAAGTATCCCTGTTAATAAACCTATGGAAACAATTCTTATTCTTTTCATCCGTAAGTAATTTATTTTTTACACCAGGTAAAAACTGGTTTAATTCTTTAAATCAGTCGTTACTGTTCAGGTGTAAGTCGTTATAATCCAATCTTAATGCCCATTAATATTGACCTGGTTTGAGGTATAAGGCCAAAGTCAATGCCCTGGACCAATGCATATCCTCCTGCACTGAAATCAGGATCGAGACCTTTATATCCTGTAATTGTTAACAGGTTATTTCCCGTTGCATAAACCTCAATACTTCTTATTCCGAAAGGAATTACCGGTAAATTATAGCTTAGTGTAACACTTCTGAGTCTTGCAAAGGAGCCATCCTCAATCCAACGGTCAGAGAAACTGCTGTTTCCAAGCGGATCTCCATAAACAGCCTTTGGAATATTTGTTTGTTGCCCTTCAAATTGCCACCGGTTTGTTACGGCCCTGGTTTGGTTGTTAAAGTTATTCATACTTTCCAACTGACGACGCTGGTAATTGTAAACATCAGCCCCAACTGAAAAGGTAACAGAGGCATCCAGGGTAAATTTTTTCCAGCGCATACGTGAGGTAACGGATCCAAATAAGTCAGGATTGGGGTTACCTATTACCTGCATATCATTTTCATCTATAATATTGTCAGTGCCGGGGTTGGTATTAACAAAAATCACATCTCCGGCTCTGTAAGGAACTAATTGTGTATTTGCCAGCCTTGCCTGTAGCCCTGCATCGTTGGCTTGTGCCTGTGTTGAGTAAACACCCTTTGTTTTGAACCCGTAAAAAACCCCAAGGGGCTTACCTGTTTGCGAAAGGATATTGGCCCCAAACAATTGGGTTATCTTCCTGTTGTTGTAAACCTTGTCAATGTTGGTTTTATAGGATGATACAACCATTTCCAAATCCCATTTCAAAGGTTTGTTAAGCGCCTGAACATTCAGGGCTATATCGTATCCTGTGGTTGTAAACCCGCCATGGTTGATAATTGTAAATTCATATCCACTGAAATTTGGGGCATTAACAATATCAACCATATCAGTTGTTTTGTTTTTGTACCAATCCAGAGAAAGGCCTATCCTGTCTTTAAATAGTGATATATCGCTACCCAGGTTAATTTTTGTATTGGTTTCCCATTTAAGTTCCGGATTATAAAGGTTTCCCGGAATTACCCCTTTAAAACTCAGAAAGCTGTTAGTAACGTAATGTTTTTTAGCCGAGTAGTTCCCAATATCATCATTTCCGGTTATACCATATCCTGCCCTTATTTTGAGCAGGTTAATAAACCCGGCCTTAGCCATAAATGGCTCTGATGTAATTAGCCATGCGGCCGATACAGAAGGGAACAGCCCATATATATTATCCATTAATTTAACACCATCGGCCTCCTTGCCAAACCGCGATGATCCATCCAATGACATATTTGCATTAATGAAATATCTTTTCAGATAGTCGTAATCAACTGATGAGTAGTATGTAATTGAGTTCCATTCACCTGTATAACCTCCCTTTTGCCGCAATACACTCAGACCATTTCCCAGGGTCCTCATTTTATCGTTTGCCGAATTGAAGTCTTCACCCCAGTCTTCTTCGTTGGTATTTATATTCATCCTTAATCCTCCCAACAGGCTTAACCCATGTCTGTAATCAAACCTTTTTTTGTAGGCGGCCCTTAAATCATTATTTATTGCCATGTGCCTTACCACCCTCGATTTTAACTTATTGGTTATTTCTCCCTGTGGGGTGGGTAATGGCATAACTCCGTACGATGGGGTAAAAACCCTTTCCCTGTCTTTATCAAATAGGATTCCAATCAGGTTACTTATTACGAAATTGTTTGATATGTTTAAGTTAAAGTTGAATGATCCGAAAAACCTGAAATTCATGTCCCTTAAAATATGATTATCCAATACAGCATTGGGATTGCTCACCCCCAAAGCATCATAATCATTCAGAACTGAACTGGTGTATCCGTCATCAGTAATGATATAGGGACTTAGGAAAGGAGCTTTGATCCTCGATTGTGAAACAATATCGTCAACCCCTGTAAAGCCCGTGGAGCCAAGGTTTTTATCATTGTAACTGAATCCAATGTTTGAGTTTAGGGTAAATAGTTTTGAGAAATTAATATCAGAATTAAACCTTAAGTTGAACCTTGAGTAGTCAGATTCCTTAACTGTCCCCTGTTGCTTTAAATATCCAATTGTTAAGGCGTATAGTGCTATATCGTCACCACCCCTTATTTTAAGGCCAAAATTTGATGAGTAACTATTGGTAAATACCTCTTTTTGCCAGTCGGTATTATTGTTATATGTATAAAAACCGCTTTGCTGGTTATTGTTAATGAAATAGGGCAAATTGGCAACTTCGGCCGCTGGCATCCCCGATGACAACAACATTTCACTCAAATATGATTTGTATTGCATACTTTCCATTACCGGATACATTGGAGGGATGAAATTGTAGGCCCCCGACATTTGAATGTCAATTTTAGTAGCCTGTTGTCTGGCTCTGTTTGTTGTGATAATGATAACTCCGTTTGCTGCTTTGGCTCCATAGATTGAAGCAGCATCCTTAAGTACTGTAAAGGTTTCAATATCATTAATATCAATACCTGCAAGCGGATTAATTGCATACCCCTCGATGCGGGTATTTCCATAATTGTTGATATCAAAAATCATCCCGTCCACTATTACCAACGGCTGGTTTGTTGAGTTCATTGATGAGAACCCTCTAATAAACAAATCGGATCCAATGCCGGGAATACCTGACCTGGTTTTGGCTTGAAGCCCTGATGAATAGGCTGCTAAAGCCGGATCGGGTGAAATAGCATTTGATCTGGTTATTCCTGCCAGATTGCCGGATACTGATAATGAGCGGGTTGTATAGGCCTGCTTTATAGAAGAATAGCCAAGATTGGCTTCCTGATTGAAAGATTTCCGGCTTACATCCTGCATATAAACATTTATGCTGTTTCTTCCGGCCAAAACAACTTCCTGCGATTGGTAACCCACAGAGGTAACGTTTATTGCATCATTTAATGACCTGACATTTATTGAGAATGTACCGTCCATTTCAGTAAAACCCGAAGAAAAGTTTGAGCAGGATATTTCGGCAAACGATATTGGTTGTTTTGTAGATGCATCCAACACTACACCTGTAACAACAACATCGGTTACGGTTTCCTCCTGCTGTCCCCAAATTGACACCGCAGTACAGCTTAAAACTATTAATAAACAGAAACGTTTGATATAATTCATAATATTTGTATTTACTCAATATTAATTGAATATGGGAACCAGTTTTACATAATCAACAGTAACAGCCATATTTCTGGTTGATACACCTTCGGGTTGCAATTGAAAGAAAACATCCCTAATTGAGCCAAAATTTACCGTTCCAACCAAAACTTCATCGTTTAAGGGATTTGAAGTATAACTCAATGATGTTACAGGTATATAGTCTGAAATTACTTGTTGTGTAACAGGATTTTTGTATTGTGAAAATATGGTTGGAGGAGCAAATCTTGTCACCCTTCCTGTGGCGGCGTTTCGTGCCATTGGGATACATGTACCCATTCTTTGCCTTAATTCATTGGCTGTTGGAAATCTGTATGATGTACTGAAATCATTAATTGCTCTCCAGAAAACCCTGTAACTTATTGAAGGGAGTTGGCCCGCAGGCAATATTAACCCATCGGTAAGCTTATCGCCTGTACCTGAAACATGGTTATCAAGAACAAAATCCCGGCCTCCCGATGCATTGCCGCGTTTACGTAAATATCCTGCGGGTACCCCTTTCTCTGTAACCAGTCCATAGTAATTGTTTTCGTTTTCACCTTCAAGGTAAATTGTTTTAATGCGGTCACCGAGGTTAACCGGGCATGAAGAAAGAATATACACATACCCGTTACTTGCCTTAAAATGACTTACAACCGAGCTTACATTGAAGTTAACAGTAACACCATTGGCTGATTTCAGAACCGGGGGTATTGAACCCGGGGCATAAGAGGAAAGAAAAACATAATCTTTTGATATCTGAAGCTTAGTTTCCAGGATATCTTTTGCAGTGCTTCCGTCTATCCATTTATAATAGGGTTTGAATTTCTGGTATTCTGTTTCAAAACCCAGGTCCTGAATTATAAAAAGCGTCAATGTTGAATCCTCAGATGAAAGGTTTACAATATTGTCGTTAAAGTAGTTACGGTTAACAAAAACTGAATCGTAAACCGGGCGGCTTTGTTCATCCACTCCTGTTTGGGTTGATAATTCGGGGGCAAACGTAAGTTTGGTCAATGAATTGAGAAATTTAAAATGCTCATTTGATGTACCCATTTTTTCAACATAGTTCCAAATATTGGGTAGTGGGTTTATGGGTACCGAGGTAGTATAAAAGATGCCGTTTAACATAACCACGCCCTTCGCTGTAATAGTAACCCCGCCCAGGCTATTGTTTGCCGGTATATGCTCAAGCACTTTGCTGCTTAACATTTTTATGCGCTCTTTTACAGTTCCGCTACCTACCAGGAGCCTGCCGTAAGTTATGTGGTTCTTAACAAACAGGAGCCTTGCATCAGGTGTTGAGATCAATTCGGCCGGAACGGCCTGCATTGCCTGGTTATTAGGCGCAAATAATGTAATCTGCTTTGAAGAAACAAGCTCCTGGTCCATTCCAACTTCCTTAATTAAAGCAGCAAATGCTGAGTGATCAGGACTGCTTAGCAGGTATTCGTTCAGGTTTTGAAATAATACATCCTTATTGGTTTTGGTGTGCTCATCCCATACATCGCTGCATCCTGAAAAGCAACCAACTAATCCAATAATTACCGCTATCTTTTTGAGATTCATGTATTAATGTTTTAACGTTTAAACTCACATAAAACTTACAACAACAGTTAAAAATGCAGCCATTTTATATCTGGTTATATCTTATGATAATATGTTTATATTTACTGTGTTAATTGCATCATCCTATACTTACAATAAATTATCTTGGCAACTGAAACTGGGCATTTATTTCCTCTTTGGAAATAAGTTCACCTGTCCGGGTATTAATCCGTGGCCATAACTGATCTTCTTCAACCGGTATAAAATGGACCATATCAAGCCAAAACTCCTTGGTACCCGATATTGCAACAAATTTCAGTTTATGGGAACCGGTAGTTGGTATGGTAATACTTCCGGCAAGCTGGGCAAACACCCTTCCATCACTAATGTAATTTGACTCGGTAATATTATATGGAACGCCATTGGTTGTTCTTGTATAGGTAATATCTTCCGGTCGCCACTGATAAAATTTATAGCCTCTTGCCTCCAGTTCTTTTTCACTGAATCCGGGTTCTTCTGCCCTGTTATGAGGGTTAAATGGAGAAGTTCTTATGATGTTTGGGAGTGCTATTTCATTAAAATAAACAAAGAAAACCGGGTGGCGCTCGGCACTGGAACCTCTGAAACAAACCCAAATTTTGTAGTTTCCGGCTACTAAAACCGGAGTTTTAAATTCAACCCAAGGAACCCTTTCAGGGCGCAGGAATATCTCGAACAAGTCGCCATGGACAACCCATGGTGAAGCAGCGCCACCACCCTGTCCAAGGTAGAAAAAGTCGCTGGTACCGCCCTGCCATGAAATATTTTCGAGTTGTCCGTTTACCAGGGGTACCTTGTCGCCAGGACGGCGGAAAACACCAGGCATTCTCATAATTTCGAGCTGATCGGTAACACTCCAGTACACAGCAAACGGATAACGCACTTTAACACGAAAATCGGCTTTCATTTCATGGATAACCCCGTTGAATACTGTACGGTCAGATGCAAGTCTGTCAATTTCAAATCCGGGTTCGTAAATTCCTGCAAATACATCATCATTAACAAGTACTTTATCTGCTTTTACCTTAAAAGTTAATACCTCGTTGGGAGCTCTGGTTAAGCCGGCCCTGTCAAAAATCAAATCAGTAATATATTTTAAACGATTATCCAGAATGTGGTAAGCCATATATAGGTTCATTGGGTTATCACGTTTCTTAAAATCACCGCCATCAGGGGCAACATCGTTTATTAGGTCGTTAAGGGTGGTAAAGCCTTCCTGTTGATAAACATCATCGGGTACTGCAAAAACTGTGTGCGGCCCATTTTTAATATCAAGTGTATCGTATAACCCGGTTATTTTAAGGGCATCAACAAAAATTTTGAATCGCCCGCTTTCATTAAGCACTACTGCGGCACTTTTTTTCTCAGGTATAATAACTTCACTTACAGTATGAATAATTCCATTTGAAAGTAAAATATCTTTGCTTATAACATTAGCCCTTTTGTTTAATTTCAGGACTGCCTGACCATTTTCGAAGAATGTACCTGTGGTTATAAAATGGCCAAACATATTTTTGGCATTAAGGCGTCCATCAACAAAATCAATACTAATAATTACTTCACCAATAACATGATATTTTACTATGTCAATCAGCTCATCTTTTGTGAGTTGCGAAACCGATTGTTTGCCAATTTCGGTAAGATATTTGCTAAAAGCATCGTTTGTAGGCGCTAAAACGGTATAACCTCCGTATGCTTTCAAAAAAGCCATACTTTCAGCTTTGTTTATCACATCAACGAATGTTGAAAAATTTTCAGGATTGTTCTCCAGGTATTCTCCTATCAATTCCTGAAAATTGGTTCTTTCCTGCAATAACGGGTCCTGGCAGGCGTTTATTCCCAAACCCAGAACAACCAGAATTGCTGCCACTAAGCTATAAGTACTCCTTTTCATGATGATAAAATTAATTTATGAATGTATGATGGTTTGTCCCGATACATCGGGGGAACTCGCCCCGATGTATCGGGGCTCGTTTCATATAATTGAATTTAATTGTAATGGTCAAAAAAAAACTTATAATGAACACTCTTGCTATTTTTCTTTATTAAACAGAACGTTATCTGTTTAGATGAACAAGTGTTTATTTAGTGTTCCAATTCTATTTTTGCTCATAAAATGGATTTTGCTTAAGAATTGGATGTGATGTGTTAATTTCTGTCTGGAATATAGGCAAATAGTGAAAATTTGGATCTTTCAATTTATTAAGCAAAGACTCAAGCTTTTGGGGAGGCGCCGACCTGACCGCCATATCGGTTAACAGTTCCTTACGTGCATAATTGTTTCGTTTGGCATTTCTAAGTAAATCAAACCACCTTTTTCCCTCAAAAGCGAATTCCCGCCCTCTTTCGTCAACAATATATGACGTAAGACCAAACTGATCGGTCGGATTTTGTTTTGTATCATCGGGGGCATTAGCCCTATCCCTAATAATGTTTATTAATGTAAGGGCTTCACCTCCTCTGTCCAAATTTGCCAATGCTTCAGCTTTCATCAGGAGAATGTCAGCGTACCGGTAAATTATCCAGTTTGATGTTGCGTCGTTGGCTGTTTTGGCATCTGAACGGTTAAAACCTATGTATTTCCAAATGCTATATCCATCGGAACTTTTATAAGATGCCCCATCACTTCTGATATCAGCATCTTCGGGAAGTGCCAGAATATTAACCGGCCACAGATATTCAGCAGTTTCAACGTTAGTACGATAAAGTGAGCGGGTCCTGAACAGGTTGTAGTATGGGTTTAAAATATCTTGGGCAAATTGAAGTTCAAATATTCCTTCGGGGCTGTTTCCCTCTACGTACAAAGTGCTGAACCATGCATCATTTCCGGGTATCAGGGCATATTGTTTTGACTCTATTACAGCGTCGCAGGCTTTAATTGCTTCTGCGTAGTTATCCATCCATAAATAAACGTCGGCTTTAATTGTTTTTACTGTATAATAGTTAATTCTCCCTTTGTTTTCTTTATTATTTGAATAGGTTTTTTTAATAAATTTTTCAGCTTCATTGAGGTCTGTCAAAATCTGATTTAATACATCCTGCTTAGATGATTTAGGCCTGTGTTTAATACGGGTGTCACTTGTAGTAGCTTCAAGTACTATTGGTACCTCCCCAAAAGTGCGGACCAAATAAAAGTACATTAATGCCCTCAGGCCTAAAACTTCGCCCCTGTAGGCTTGCCATTTTTCGTTGGTAAATGCAGCATCAATACTTAGTACAGGTGGGGCTTTTTCAAGAACCGTGTTACAATGGTTAATGGTTGTATATACGCCATTCCATCTTGTAAAGGGATTTGTGGGCAGGATTTCGCCCATATTTATGGCTTCAAAATCGCGGTTAATTGAGCGGAATGATTTTATCATATCGGCCCTCATCTCGCCCCAGTTAAATACTGCTTCGGCAATGGGGTGGGCTGTACCACCAAGCATTGATGCGTAACATCCCATTACCGCTGCATGTACATCCTGTTCAGATTTCCAGTACATATTTACTGTAATGCCATTTTCAGGTTCTATGTGCAACCAGTCTGAACAAGCCGAAAACATATAAACTGCAACCATAAAGGGTGCTATAATTTTTATGTATCTCAAGCTCATGACTTTACTTATTTTATTAAATGGATTAGCGTTCGCACCATAATTCATTTTTCTGAATTTATGGATTTGTTTGTATTCCTTACTTTTTGTTAATATTTTCATAGTTCTGCTAATTGTCAGTTAATTAAAAAGTAACGGAAAGGTTAAAGGTTATTCTTTTGGCAACCGGGGTACTTGAATCATCATACCCAACTGTATAAATACTTCCGTCCCTTGAATTAATATTTATTTCAGGGTCTTGTCCGGAGTAATTGGTAAGGGTAAACAGGTTGTCCATTGTTGTTGAGATCCGCATGTTGTCCAACCCCATTTTGTTGGCTAAGGTTTTTGGAACCCTGTAACTAACTGATATGGTTTTTAACCGAAGGAATGAGCCATCCTCTACAAACCTGTCGGAACCTAACCAGTTATAACCATTATTTAGCATAGCCCTTGGTATATCTGTTTTATCGCCCGGGTTTCTCCATCTTTTAAGGGTTGATTTTAACTGGTTATCGAATGTGTACATATTTTCTCCGTTCATTTGGGTGCGGTTGATTATATCATTTCCAACCCTGAAATAGAAGAAATAGTTAAGGGAGAAATTTTTGTAGTTTAATAAGGACCCAAACCCACCTGTAAAGTCAGGGTTTGCATCACCCAAATAAACAATATCCTGTGCATTGATATTCCCATCATTGTTTATATCATCGTAAATTGCATCGCCAAGCTGGAATCGATATCTGATATTATCAAAATCAAATACCATGTTAACAGGGATTCCGTTAGGGTCGCGAATTACCAGTCCGTTTTTATCTCGCGCCAATAGTTGGTCTTCATGTGTATATACCCCTTTATAGCGATATCCATAAAATGACCCAATAGGATTATCAATTTGTATAATATTTTTATATTGTCCGTTAGCCAGGGTCTGACTTCTTTCAAGAGGATAACCATCAGCAACTTCCCGAAGAATATTATAGTTTTTTGCAATATTGAAGTCAAATGTCATTGAAAAGTTATCTGTTTTAATGGGCAGGGTCCTGAATGATAAGTCCCACCCAACATTGTCAAGCGTACCAAGGTTCATAACGTTAATGGTTGATAAACCTGATGATGATGGTATTGCAACATCATACCCAAACATATCTTTTGTTCTGTTCAGGTAGTAGTCCATTTCAATTTGGAGGCGTCCTTTCCAGAAGTCGAATGATAAACCGTAGTTCAAACTCTGGAGCGATTCCCATTTAAGGTTTTCAAGCTGCATGTTTATTGGGTAAACTGCATTATATCCAAGGTAACTCCAGGCGTATGTTCCGTAATTATTAAAGAACATTCCTTCAAATCTGGGTTTGTTACCATTTTCACCATAGCTAAATCTTAACCTTAGGTCATCGAGCCAGGTTGCAAATTCCATAAAAGGTTCTCCTGAAATACGCCATGCAGCTGAGACTCCCGGGAAAAAGCCAAAACGGTTGTTTTTGTCGAATTTGGAGTTGCCTTCGTAACGCAAACTTCCTGATACAATGTATTTGTCGAGTAGTTTGTAATGCACCACCCCGGTCAATCCTAAATCTCTGCTTCTCCAGGGACCTGAATTAAAACCCAGGCCGGCTTCGCGGTACCTGCTTTCGGCCGATGGGTCCTGGAGCAGCGAAGATGCTGAGTTTGCAGTTGTTAATTCATAAAAGTTCCCAACTGTTTCATTTGTCATGAAATTAAAAGTTGATGTTAATTCATGGATTGTATTAATTGTGGTAGAGTAGTTTAGCTGGTTGTTGGTGTAAATGTAATATGAGTCATCATCTTTATCGAAAGCCCTGTTTACCCAACTGTCTGTCCATGTTAACCCGGTGGCCGTTTGTGGCAAAAATTTGGTTACTTTGTTGGTGTTCACATCAAAAGCCAGGTCAAGAGAGTATTTTAAGCCTGGAATAATATTATCGTAGTACAACGAGAATTTATTTGTTATACGGTCATTGAGAGTTTTTGTGAAACCATCATTGCCCATTGCCACGGGGTTGTAGGTATCGGGTGCAACACCCTGGGCATTTCGCTCCGGCGAAAAATAATTGGATGTTCTGTTTCCATAGGCATCATATTCATATATCGACATGTTTGGCATTTTTTTGTATGCCACACTTCTTAGTGAGCGTTGGTTCCTGAAGGTATTGTCTGAGTAATTTCCACGGGTATCGGCATTGGTGTAAGAGAAATCTGCCCTCATCCGCAATTTGTCGGAAATATTGTAGTCGATATTTAAACGGGTTGAAATTCTGTTAAGCCCAGTCCCGATGGTTGTACCTTCCTGCCCCTGATAGTTAACTGAAAATCTGTAGAAAGCCTTGTTTCCACCCCCTGTTACCGATAAATCGTGATTATGGATATAACCATCCCGTGTTATAGCATCCATCCAGTCGGTATCCTGTCCGTAATTATAAAAATAGTAAGGGTCATCGGGGCTTTGGAAAAATTCCCTGTAATTTTCAAAAGGCATGGCATAACCATAACTGTTGTACCATGCTTCCTGCATAAGGGTGTTGTACTGTCCGCCGTTTAACAATGGAATAGTAGGGGGATTAAATGTGTATGTACCTCTAAATGTATATTGAACCGCTGGTTTACGGACTTTTGAACCCCTTTTGGTTGTAATAAGTAAAACCCCGTTTGCTGCCCTTGTCCCCCACATTGCAGTTGCAGCTGCATCCTTTAAAACAGCAATTTCAGAAATATCGTCAACCGGAATGTTTAACATTTGGGAGTAACCTTCTTCATTGGCAGTTGCGAAATTAAAATCTGATGAAACATTTATTTCATATGGGATATTATCTACAACAATTAATGGGGTTGAGTTACCGGTAAGGGTATTTACACCGCGTATACGGATGCTCATACCTGCCCCCGGGTCGCCCGAGTTTGAAGTTATATCCACACCTGAAAGCCTGCCCTGAAGCGCCTCATCTATGGATGATACCTGCATATTCTGGAAAGCCTCTGCTGATATTTTTGCCATTGGTATAGCCAAATCCCTGTCGGCTACCTGTATTGCACCTGTATTAGTCCTTCTGTGTGCAACTATATTTGCACCTGCGAGCTGGGTTACACTCTCCTTCAATTTTATATTAAAATTCGTATTTCCGGAAATTTCAATTACCTGATCCTCATAACCGATGCTTGTAACCTGTATTCGGTTTTCGGAACTCTGAACCTCCAGTACAAATTCTCCATCAAGATTAGTAACTGTACCTCCAATAAGCCTTTTGTTTTTATCAAGTTCAGCTATTGTGGCTCCTATTATCCCTTGTGGCTCCGATGAACTGGTAATTTTACCACGCACAACAGTACGTTGTTGGGCATTTACGCTCAAGGCCGTTAAAAGCACCAGAATAAATAGGTTCGCTTTAAATATTTTAAACATAAATATCATTCTTTATATTATGCTATATTTTTTCTGCTTTATAATTTAATTTATTGCGAGCGGTAATCTAGGTAATTATTCATAAGATGGATTACTGCCCTGTTTGCTAAAACATTGGTATGCCCGCTTGTTGAAGTAGCTGTTATAAGGGCCCTTCTTCCCTTTTTATCATAAACCTCAAGCTGGTTTGGGGTTGCAGGGGTTACCACTGAAATATAAGTCGCCCCGTCATTATCGCGGTAATGAGTATAGGCAATCCCGTTATATCCACTGTTTGGATAAACAATTTTGTCGTTAATTACATGGTACCTTATAAACCTTAGCACTTGCTCTTGTTCAGCCTGGGTAAATGATGCAGCAGTTATTGGCGGCAATAGCCCGGCTGCTACGGCGTTTGCAATTGCGGTTGCATTAGGTATTAAATATGTTTGGTTAACAGTTGATGGTATGTTTGTAATTGCCTTTGTAACCGGATTGTAAATCATCCGGCTTAATTCGGTTGGATTTTCAGCACCTTCAACTACTGAATTTGCCGATTTTTCAAGGTAATTAAAGAATGCCCTGTAATTTGAGTTTGTTTCCAGAAATGCCCCAATATTGTTGGTAGAGAATAATAGAGCCTTGTCGAGGGTATATGAATGCCCGTTTATTGCCAACCTGCCAAATCCACCTCCTGCAACAGGTTGCACGCGTGCTGCAGTTGCAAGTGTTTGCCCCGAACCCCAAACTAAAGGGCCTTGTGCAGTTTGAAGGTAACGTATATATTCACCACCGTTGGTTAATATTAGTCCAAATCCGGAGTTTATATTTACATTTTGATTGAAAACCACATGTAGCTGCATTAATCTGTCCAAAATCATAAATGCACTCATATTAAGCCATTGCGGATTATTATGTTCCCACTGGTTAGTGCCTAAATTGTATCTAAGCCCAATATTGTCAAACTGTTGGTTGGATATAAGAAATACATCAAGGTCAAGAATAGGGTTTTTCAACATAAAGTCGTTAAGGGTTGAAACCAGGGCCTGGTACATGGTAGTATAGGATGGATTTAAAAGTATTTCGCCCAAAACTGTTGAAAATGAATTTGCCTCCTGAACTTTGTTAACAGCATAAAAAAGCCCGTTGCTTGCAATTTTACTTTTAACCACATTTGTGTTGGCATCAAAACGTGCCGGTTCGCCAAAGAGATTTGTAACGGTTGCGAATTTGCTGGGCCAGACAGTTGTTCTGAAAAAATGTGCATTAATAAATTCACGTAATACAAACAATGGCATTTCATTAAGAGTGTTGTATCCTTTTGCCAGCAACACTGTATTCAAATAGTTTTGTAAGGCAGTGTTGGTAGGAGCAAACATTGTCCATCCGTCTATTTGGTTATCATGGGTGTAACCGCCTCCAAACCGCATAAAGTTTTCACAGTTTGGTGCAAAATGTAATGCCGGATAATCTTTTACGTAAATATCCCTATAAACACCCGTTGCCTGCTCATTACGTAATAATATTTCCCTTGGGGCCAGATTAAAATTAACAGTGTATTGCTCCAGCATCTGGAAGAAATCGGAGCATTCCTGTGAATTCATTAATACTTCTTCAAGATTTGGAAGAGGCAGTATAACCTTGTCAATTACATGGATAATACCATTTTCTGTAAGGATATCTTTTTTAGTTACTCTGGCATCGGCGACATTAAACCCTGAGAACGTGGCTTCCGGATAAAATTTATTATAATCAGCAACCGGAATGTTTTTTTTATCAAGAAAATCCTGTGTAAAATACGGGATGTTTTTCAGGTTAAAATTGTTAATTACAATCCCTCCGCCCAGATTGGGGTTTTCGGTGACTGCATTAGCATCTAAAACATAACGGTTTATTGCATCAAAACCAGTATAATTGTATACTCCTTTATAATTGTAGGTAGCTCTTTTAAATGCAATGTTTAAATTAGTATGGGTTTCGGTTTGTGCAACCGGACGTTGATAATCATCCAGTTCAGCAGCTGTTGATGCCACAGGTATTAATGAATAGGAAACAATTTTGTGGGCCATTTCCACGGGAATATCTTTGCTTGATGTAAAGCCGTTTTGTGTTAAAAATGCGGCAAAGGCATTATCATCAGGAACAAAAGCTGTATAAAAACCAGAATTTTTCAGATTTTTATCGAATCCGGATTTATTTACACATTCAAGGTAATGGGTAAAGTTTCCTTGTGCATCAAGATATTGATAAATGGGTTCCTCCAACCACGAAGGTTTGTCATAATAATTATCGTCCTTACAGCTTTGCAGCAAAACGGCAATAATTAATGTCATCAAACAAAATGCTCTTTTCATATCACACCGATTATTAAATCAATTGCGTTTGTTTCAGATATTTTTAATTAATAGATTTTCAAAATTTTTTCCTGAGTTTTAAATTGAAAAACCTATTAAAAGTATTTTTTACTTTAAATTGTGTTTAACAATGAAATTTATCACCTGAATTTTTAAAACCGATTTGTTTGTAATAGTTTTATTATCAATCAAATAAGGTTAAGGCGCACAAAGTGTTAAATTAAGTTTAATGTTTACATGAAATACTTACATTTTTTAACAACCAGCAATACACAAACTGATACTTTTTTTATACAATTTGGCACTTTTTAAAAAATGTGACAGTAGAAATTTTTTATGGCGGTTTTTTAATATAATTAGTTGATGTAGGATGAAAAGTAGTGGTTGTAGAATTTTAAGGCCTGAAAAAATGCAGGTGCATAAGGCAAAAGGTGGGAGATGAGTTGCCCTTATTGTTTTCAGTTACTCTGTTTTTATAATCTCAAATTGTATTATTTTAAAAGTTTTGGCAATCCGGTTTATCAATGAGTTGGAATTTTGCATTTTTTAATGCAAAAAAAATACAAATACTTATATTGAATGGCGACCTGTTTATGAAACTAAAGTGTTGTTTAATGTTAATAAATGTTTGTAAAAAATACCGCTTCAACCTTAAACTGAAGCGGTATTTTATAGGGTACTTTTAATTTAGTATTTTGCCGTGAATAATTTAATTATTTATTATGGCTTTCAATTAATAGATTCAGAATTTCAATTCCTGCCCTGGCTACTGAGGTCCCAGGCCCGAAGATTCCAACTACCCCTGAATCGTAAAGGTATTGGTAATCCTGTTGTGGTATAACACCACCAGCAATAACCATAATATCTTCGCGCCCAAGTTTTTTCAGTTCCGCAATCACCTGTGGGACCAACGTTTTGTGTCCGGCAGCCAGTGATGAAACCCCAAGCACATGCACATCGTTTTCAACTGCCTGTTTGGCAGCCTCGGCCGGTGTCTGGAACAAGGGCCCCATATCTACATCAAAACCTATATCTGCATATCCTGTAGCAACGACTTTTGCACCGCGGTCGTGGCCATCCTGTCCCATTTTGGCAATCATGATCCTAGGCTGGCGGCCTTCGAGCTCAGCAAATTTTCTGGCCATGGCCTGAGCTTTTTCAAATTCACCGTCTGAAGATGCTTCAGATAAGTAAACTCCATTTATTGAACGTATCACAGCTTTGTATCTCCCTACAATAGTTTCACATGCATTAGATATTTCACCAAGTGATGCCCTTTTTTTTGCAGCATCAACAGCCAGTTCCAATAGGTTTCCTTCGCCTGTTTCAACACATTTGGTAATTGCCTCAAGGGCAGCCTGAACTTCCTGGCCATTACGTTCGGCCCTGAGTTTATTCAGACGTTCGATTTGTGACTTGCGAACTGCAGTATTGTCAATCTCCAAAATGTCGATAGGATCTTCTTTTTCCAAACGATATCGGTTGGTCCCTACTATTGTTTGTTTTCCACTGTCTATTTTTGCCTGCGTCCGTGCCGCAGCTTCTTCTATACGCATTTTGGGTATTCCTGTTTCAATGGCTTTTGCCATACCACCCATTTCTTCAATTTCCTGAATTAATTCCCAGGCTTTTGTTGCAAGTTCGTTTGTTAATGATTCAACGTAATACGAACCAGCCCATGGGTCAACCGCCTTACAAATGTTTGTTTCTTCCTGTATATATATTTGCGTGTTACGGGCAATTCGGGCTGAAAAATCAGTTGGTAAAGCAATTGCTTCATCGAGAGCATTTGTGTGAAGGGATTGAGTATGGCCAAGGGCTGCGGCCATTGCTTCAATGCAGGTACGTCCAACATTGTTGAATGGGTCCTGTTCTGTTAGTGACCATCCGGATGTTTGGGAGTGTGTTCGCAGTGCCAGGGATTTGTCACTTTTAGGATTAAATTGTTTTACAATTTTGGCCCAAAGCATCCTTGCTGCACGCATTTTGGCAATTTCCATAAAATGGTTCATTCCAATTGCCCAAAAGAATGACAACCTGGGTGCAAAGGCATCAACGCTTAATCCTGCATTTATGCCAGTACGCAAATATTCAAGTCCGTCGGCAAGTGTATAGGCAAGCTCAATATCAGCAGTTGCACCTGCCTCCTGCATGTGGTATCCTGAAATAGATATGCTGTTGAACTTAGGCATATATCTGGATGTGTATTCGAAAATATCGGCAATAATTTTCATTGAAAATTCAGGTGGATAGATGTATGTGTTACGCACCATGAATTCCTTAAGAATATCATTCTGTATTGTACCTGAAAGGTCTTCCAGCTTACAACCCTGTTCCAAACCTGCTACAATATAAAAGGCCATAACAGGCAAAACAGCCCCGTTCATGGTCATTGACACCGACATTTTATCAAGTGGAATGCCATCAAATAAAACTTTCATGTCCAGAATGGAGTCAATAGCCACACCTGCTTTCCCAACATCGCCAACTACACGCTCATGGTCAGAGTCGTAGCCACGGTGGGTGGCAAGGTCGAAGGCTACCGACAGGCCTTTTTGCCCGGCAGCAAGGTTTCTGCGGTAGAAAGCATTTGATTCTTCAGCGGTTGAAAATCCGGCATATTGTCTTATTGTCCAGGGTTGCATAGCATACATTCCGGAATAAGGGCCTCTGAGAAAAGGGGCAATGCCTGCAGCATAGTTTAAATGCTCCATTGCTTCCAAATCTACTTTAGTATATACCTTTTTTACAGGGATGCGTTCCGGGGTTATCCAATTTTCATTTACCCCGTTTTTTTTAGCCCAATCGGTTACATTAACCGAAGCGGACCCTTTTTTATATGACGTTTTTGAAAAATCTGGTTTCATACTTTTTTATTTTAACGCAAAGACACAAAGTTACAAAGGTAATTTATTGTTTTAAAGAGAGTTTACCTTTCGGTAAATGCCCTGATGCAAAACTGGCACATTGAAATTAATTAATAGACCAAGTTTTTTATTTGTTAGTTTTAAATATGTTAACAATTGAACCTGATGAACAGGATTAACTACTTCAATTGCCTTTATTTCAATTTTAATTTCTTTCTCTATGAGAAAATCTAGTATAAAATCTTTATGCAATGGTTGACCTTTATAAAATAATGGTATTCGAACCTGTTCTTCCACTAATAATCCCCTATTTGTCAATTCATGGGCAAGACAAGTCTCAAAAACAGATTCAAGGAGACCGGGTCCAAGTTCTTTGTGAACTTCTATGGCTCCTCCAATTATTTCGGAAGATAATTTTTTAGTTGGTCCCGTGTCATTTTAATTTAAAACTCTTCGTCTTTGCGTTTTAGCGTTTAAAATAATAACAGTTTATTAAATTTTTGCAGTGTTTCAAGTACATTGCTTTTAATATTTATGAAGTTTTCAATGCCCTGAGCTTTTAAATCCTCGGTACAGGCAGGTGCCCCGGCCACAACAAAAATTGCTTTTCCGCCAAGTTTTTTGAAGGCAACCGGTGCTGCTTCAGCATATTCTTCATCGGATGAGCATAATACTACAATATTTGCATTGGCTTTTATTGCTGCAACTACTCCATCTTCAACACTTGCAAATCCAAGATTGTCAACTATCTCATATCCTGCACATCCGAAGAAATTTCCGGAAAATTGGGAACGTGCCAAACGCATTGCCAAATGGCCGTAAGTGAGCATAAAAACTTTAGGCCGTTTTGGTGCCTTTTCAACTTCAAGGCGTAGAATTTCAAATTCCTCGGAAGCACGAAATATCTTTACAGGTTCTATAATTTGATTTCCGGATGATTGCACGCCTGGATCATTTTTATTAATGGAGTTTTTCATAAACTCCTGCGTATTGGGATATTGATTAGTGCCTAAAAGGACTTCTTTTCGGCTGGCAATGGCTTTTCTCCTTAGTAAGGCCGATTCATTTATATATTTTTGAATAACTCCCTTATTTAATGCGCTAAGGTAGCCTCCGGCATTTTCAATTTCAATAAAAAGTTTCCATGCTTCGTTTGCAATACTATCTGTTAGTGATTCTATATAATAACTTCCTCCTGACGGATCTGCAATTTTATCGAAGTAAGATTCCTCTTTAAGCAAAAGCTGCTGGTTACGTGCAATACGCTCACTAAATGCCGTTGGTGTTGTAAAAATATTATCAAAAGGATCAACTGTAAGTGAATGGCAACCGCCAATTACAGCCGACATGGCTTCTGTTTGAGTTCTTAACATGTTTACATTTGGATCGTAAACCGTTTTATTAAATTCAGATGTCTGGCAATGAACCAACATCCTGCAAGCATCTTTGCTTGTTGGTTTGTATTCATTAACAATTGTTGCCCAAAGTAACCGTGCGGCCCTAAGTTTGGCAATTTCCATAAAATAATTTGAACCCACACTTAAATTAAAGCGGGTTGTTTTGGCAGCATCATTAACTGATATTCCACGTTTTGTTAGTTGCGATAAATATTCATTCCCAACAGATAAAGAAAATGCAAGTTCCTGCACAATGGTAGAACCTGCATTACCGAAATTTTTCCCATTAACATTTACAACCTGGAATAGGGGTAATTTTTTCCCTTCCCTTACTATTTCGGCAACATAATCCATCGATTTTTCAACTGTTTCGCAAATTTTACCACCAATTGTTAAATTTCCGATTGGGTCAAAATTTAATGAGCCCTTTATATTTTCAATGTTTTTGTTTTTCGATTTTAGCTCATCAATTACCAATAACAACAGCTTTTCATTACCATTCCGGGTTTCAAAATTTACCTCGATAGCTGAATTGTTAATGTTTTGCAAAAGAGTTTTGATGTTTTCAGGTGTTAAAATCTTATCATCATCAAAAATGAAACCGATGGAGTTAACTCCTTTGCTTATCAAATCCAGTGCCTTCTGATTGGCTTTCAAAACTTCGTTTACAATTATGTTTTGTCTTACCAACCATGAATTTTCGGGTTTTATACCACGAACAAAGGGAAACTCACCCGGTAATGAATCAAGGTAATTTATTGGTTCCAAATCCTCTGCACGGTAAAATGGTCGAATGTTGAAACCTTCATTTGTTTTCCAAACGAGCTTTTTATCGAAATCGGCCCCTTTGAGATCCGCTGTTATTTTGTTCATCCACTCCTGGGTTGACACGGGAGGGAATTCATTAAACAGCGGTTGTTTTGATTTATCTGCCATAATGTAACTGATTTATAATACTAGTTTACAGGCCGCAAAATTAGTGCTTTTGTTCAATAAAAGGAACAATTGTTTTAGTGTTTAAAAGCAGGGAAGTTCAAGATAAAAAAATGATTACTATATATAACAGTTTAGTAACCTTTACCTTGTGTACAACCTGTATGGACTTAAGTGGCAACATTTCAATTGTTAGTAGTTTTGTGGTTGTTTAAATAAGCTTGTATTTCACTATGCTATTTTAAAACCTTTAACTTATTTAATACGTATTTGTTTGATAATATTTTAATGTTGTTTTATAATATTCAATAAAATTGGGGGATATGAGTTTATACAATATGTTAAATAACGTTTTTTTTTTAGAAAAATTTTGTGACAGGTTTAATTTTTTTCTTGTAAATACAAGTTAGAAACGCATAATAGCAGGAACCTTTTTTTACAAATTATAAACTTGCCGAATTGATAAAATTTGAGCAGTTAATTTTCAATAAAAAGAAATATCTTTGAAGCTGTTAATGTTATTTAACATAATTAATTAAAATGAGATATTTTATTAAGTAGAGTATATTTATAATCAATTAATTTTTCAATTATGCATCACGGACCAGCAGTTGAGTTAGGTGAGGATTTAGCTTCTAAAAAGAAGGCCAGACTGGGAGTTTGGTTCTTTTTTCTTTATTTGGTGTTTTATGCCGGTTTTGTAGCAATTGGTGTAACAAATTACGAATTGCTAGGGAAAAAGGTAATAGGTGAATTAAGTCTTGCCATAGTTTATGGTATAGGGCTAATAATTTTTGCAGTGGTACTGGGTTTGGTTTATAGCTTAATATGCACTCAGTATGAAATTAAAATGAACAAGGAGGGAAAATTATGATATACGGAGTTTCATATATTGCAATTGCCTTCTTCCTGCTTTTTGTTTCAGTAGTAATTGGGCTATCATTTTATTTCGCACGTAAAACAAAATCTGCCAGCAATTATTATGCAGCAGGTGGGCAAATTCATTGGGCCACAAACGGGATAGCCTTTGCAGGTGATTATCTTAGTGCGGCATCCTTTTTGGGTATTTGCGGTATGATTGCAATGGTTGGATTTGATGGGTTTTTATATTCAGTTGGTTTTTTGGCAGGATGGATTGTTGCGTTGTTTTTAGTGGCCGAACCATTAAAAAGATTAGGAAAATATACCTTTTCAGATGCTTTGAATTCAAAATTTAACAATAGGGGAATAACACTTGCTGCGGCAATCAGTACACTTGTAATATCCATTTTTTATCTGATTCCCCAAATGGTTGGAGCCGGAGATTTGGTGACTCCACTACTTGGGTTTCCTCATTGGGTAGGGGTTGTTCTTGTTGGGTTAATTGTTATTTATATAGTTGCAACAGCAGGTATGACATCCACTACTTATGTTCAATTTATTAAAGGTGGTTTGTTAATTATCTTTTCAACCATTTTGTCAGTTTATATTTTTAAAAATGGATTAAATCTGAACCCTGCAATAGGTGAAATGAAGGCCCATGAATACATGGTTCTTAATCCTGTTGTTGAAGAAGGTAAAGTTGTGGCGGTTGAAGGTTATGATGTTGCCGATCAGCAAACTGTTAAGGGAATTGAAGTTGTAAAACTTAATAAAGAAGGTATTTCAAGATGGTTTAATCTTGTTGGTAATAACGAGACCTATGCTCTTAATGAAATGCTTTCAATTGCAGAAAGCCCTGATGGTACCACTTTATATAACGGTGAACCAAAAGAAAACGCAAAGTTTTTTCAGGTTGGGCACATGAGCAAAATTATTGTTAATGGCGTTGAAGTTGATAAAACAGGTCCACTTGGACCGTTTGAGTTTCTTTCTACGATCGAGAATGGAGAGGTTGTCAGGTTTACTGAATTAAAGTTTAAAGATGAAGGACGTAAAGTTTCTGTGTTCTACCAGAATGTAACACCAGGTAAAAGTTTCATGCTTCCCGGTTTGAAATACAAAATCGGTAAAGGCGCCGGTTGGTGGGACAAAATTGACTTTATTTCGTTAATGCTGGCGCTTTTCCTCGGAACAGCAGCCCTTCCCCATATTTTAATAAGATATTATACGGTCCCAAGTCAAAGGGATGCCCGTAAATCAACAGTTCTGGCCATTGCTGCAATTGGCGCATTTTACATACTAACTCTTTTTATGGGATTGGGAGCAGCAGTAAATGGTGTTTTTGATGTTGAAAGCAGCAATATGGCGGCACCATTGTTAGCCAAGGCTTTTGGAATAGGTTTGTTTTCAGTTATTTCGGCAATTGCCTTTGCAACAATATTGGGGACTGTGGCCGGATTAATAATAGCATCATCCGGTGCTATAGCACATGATTTAATTGATAATTACATGAAGCGCAGCCAAACGGATTCGCAAAAAGTAAGAACAGGCAAAATTGCGGCCCTGGTTGTTGGGTTACTGGCAATTGCTTTAGGTATTGCCTTCAAAGGAATGAATGTATCGTTTTTGGTTGGATGGGCATTTTCTGTAGCTGCATCAGCAAATTTACCGGCTATACTATTTATTCTTTTCTGGAAAAAAACAACGGCCAAAGGAATTATTGCTTCAATAATTACAGGTATTGTTTCATCATTGGCAATTATTCTTACATCTCCAACTATGTGGGACAGGTTCGGATTTGATTCGGCAACTGCCTGGCATAAACTTGAGAATCCGGCAATTATTTCGTTTACACTGGCTGTTATAGTTGTATATGTTGTGTCGTTATTAACACAAAAAGATAAAACAAGTCAGCCCGCTGTTTAATAATTAGCATTTGCATTATAAAAAGAGGTTGTTTTAATTTAAAACAGCCTCTTTTATTTTATGGAGTGAATGGGGGTTTGGTATATAATAATGTATCAGTGTTACCCCAAATTCCAGTGTTTAAGTTAAGTTTGTTAATTATTACCTCATTTACTTTAAACCCAAATTTGTCTTTAGCCATTTTTTCTAATGACCGTCATTAGAAATTA